>NZ_BAAARV010000017.1:4319-8492 GCF_039532525.1 Dactylosporangium salmoneum | reverse complement strand
GGCGACTGGGTGAGCCTGGAGTCCTACGAGGCCCTGTCGTCCCGCGCCCGCCGGCTCATCGCGGTGTACGGCAACAACGACGGCCCGCCCCTGCGAGCCCACCTCCCCGAGGTCGCCGAGGCCGTCCTCGGCGGCGTCCGCTTGGCCGTGGTGCACGAGACGGGCCCGGCGACCGGCCGCGAACGCCGCTGCGCCGCCCGCTTCCCCGACCACGACCTCCTGGTCTTCGGCCACTCCCACATCCCGTGGGACACGACCGCCCCCGGCGGCCTGCGCCTGCTCAACCCCGGCTCCCCGACCGACCGCCGCCGCCAGCCCCACGCCACCTACATGACGCTCACGCTGGCGAATGGCTTGATAAACGACGTGCTGCTGCACCGCCTGGCCCGGTAGCGTGCCTGCTCATGGACCGGGTCGAGCAGATCAACGGGGTGGACGCGCTGGTGCTGGGCGACGAGGGGCCGGCGTACGGCGCGGAGCTGAGCGCGGGCGACCTGGTGGGCGCCGCCCTCTCCCACGGCGTCGACCTGGTGGTGATCCCGGCCCACCGCCTGGCGGACGACTTCTACGCGCTGCGCACCGGCGTGGCGGGCGACATCCTGCAGAAGCTGGTGAACTACCACCTCCGCCTGGCCGTGATCGGCGACGTCTCCGCCCACGTGGCGGCCAGCACCGCCCTGCGCGACCTGATCCGCGAGTCCAACCGCGGCCGCGACGCCTGGTTCCTGCCGGACCGCGCCTCCCTGGCGGCCCGCCTGTCGTAAGCCCGGGCCGCCTTCGCGCCGTCTTCGCGCCGTCTTCGCGCCGTCTTCGCGCCGTCTTCGCGCCGCCTTCGCGCCGTCTTCGCGCCGTCTTCGCGCCGCCTTCGCGCCGTCTTCGCGCCGCCTTCGCGCCGCCTTCGCGCCGCCTTCGCGCCGCCTTCGCGCCGTCCTCGCGCCGCCTTCGCGCCGTCCTCGCGCCGCCTTCGCGCCGTCCTCGCGCGGTCTGCGGCATCAGCGTGCGCCATTTGCCATTATGCGTTGCTTACGGGGCAGCGATTTCGGCTGGGTGCTGGGATAATTGAATACATGGGGCAGCTGCAATTGTTCACCAAGACCGAATTGGCTGCCATGCGCGACCGGACGAGGTCGCGTCGTTATTCTCCGGCGAAAGAGCAGTTCCGCCGGGAGCACGAGCGGCATCGAGCCTGGGGGCTGGCCAGACGGCACGCCGAGCGGCTGCGCCGCCTGCACGGTGACACCCCGCCGCCGGCCGGCGACCGGCGGGACGACCCGGGGCGCGAACCGGCGCCGCCCCCGATTACACCGCCTGAGCAGGTCGGACATGCCGCGAGCGGCAGCATGGCGTACGACGGCGAGCCCGCACCACACGAGGCGGACGGCACCACACAGCCGGGCCTTGCCCCGAAGCGCCGTGGCGAACCCGCATCACCACCGCGAAGGCCCGCCGGTGCGGCAACACGCGCATCGGTGACCACCAATGTACGGCCACCGACACATCGAAGCCGTCATTCAACAATGCCGCGCACGTTAGGACGCCAATTCCCCTGTGCCCCACGGATGGCACCATCAGACAATTGTTCCCAATGGACCGCCACCGCCGATTCCCGGACGTCTCGGCAACGCGTATCGCTGCAAGTTTGCGAGCGCGCCAGCGCTCCGCACTGCGTCCGATCGTGGAGCGGCCAACGTCGGGGACCGCCCGCGGGCACTGCCGCTGCGGACCGGCCTGACCCGGAGGCCACCGCCCATTACCTGACCTGTCCGCCACCCACTGCTGGAGCTTGACCAAGCCCATAAAGACACCCCGCGCGGCAAGGCCCTCGACCCGTAAAGACACCCCGCGCGGCAAGGCCCTCGACCCGTCGCGCGCGCCGCGATATCGGTGGCGACCGGGAACCACCGCGGCCCGCCCGACGGGGATGCCGGGCTCACACGTCCTCTCGTGGTCAGACCGACGCGCTCCTGACTGACCACGCCGATCGTTACCCCGCCGTGGCGGCTTCCGCGGCGGGGGCTCGGGGTCGCGGTGGTGGTCAGGTCGGGAGGCCCACCAGTACGTAGCGTTCCTTCAGCCAGGGGATCAGCGTGCGGTACGCGACGATGGTGTCCGGCTGGCCGTTGTCGTGCGACAGGATGATCGAGCCCTGGCGGACCTGGGCCTCGATCTGGGCGACGACGCGGGCGATGTGGGCGCTGTGGTTCTTGTCCTTGGTGTGGTCCCAGTCGCGGGGGTCGACGTCCCAGTAGATCGACTCCATGCCCAGCGCCTTGGCCCTGGCGACCAGGTCGGGGGTGAAGTTGCCGCCCGGGGCGCGGAAGTACTTGATCGGGGCGTCCGGCACGGCGGCGTGGATGGCGTCGTTGGTGTGCTGCAGGTCCCAGTCTATGTAGCCCGGGTCGCGCTTGGCCAGGTCGGTCAGGTGCTGCCACGAGTGGTTGCACAGCGTGTGGCCGTCGGCGTAGATCTGGCGGACCAGGTCGGGCCGGTCGCGCACCCGGAAGCCGACCATGCAGAAGGTGGCCTTCACGCCGTTGTCGCGCAGGATCTTCAGCAGGGCCGGGGTGTTCACCGGGTCGGGGCCGTCGTCGAAGGTCAGCGCCACCTCGGTGCCCGACGTGCGGGTCAGGGACTCCGCCGGGCCCTGGCCGGTGCCGGCCGGGCGGGCCGCGGAGCCCTCCGGGAGCTTCGACGTCGTCGGCGACCCGCTCGGCGCCGGCGAGTTCGACGCCGACGGCGAGGCCGGCACGGACGCATCGGCGGACGGCGACGCGGAGGCCGGCGGGGCGGTCGACTGCGACGCCGGGACCGAGGCCGGGGTGCCGGCCGTCACGCCCGGCTGGGCGGTGACGCGCGGCTTGTCGCCGTCGCAGGCCACGATGCCGAAGAACACCATGATGGCCGCGGCCGCGAGTGCGATCCTTCGCCGGTAGCCGAGCACTTCGAGCTCCCCAATCTTGCGGACAACGCGGGGCCACGCTATCGGAACGGCGGCCCTGGATGCAGCCCCGGCCGTGGACGGCGACGCTGCGTATAGGTGGTCGTCACAGCGAGGCCCGCCACTACAGTAGACGCGTGACGGTGCCCGTCGAGTTGCTCGCGCACCTGCGCCGGGCGCGCGATCACGTCGACCGCAACTACCGGGAGCCGCTGGACCTGGGGTCGGTCGCCGCCGTGGCGGCTGTCTCCAAGTACCACTTCATCAGGTGCTTCGAGGAAACCTATGGCGAGACCCCGATGCGCTACCTGACCCGCCGGCGCATCGAACGGGCCCAGGACCTGTTGCGCAACGCGAACCTTACCGTCACCGAGGTGTGCCTGGCCGTCGGCTTCACGAGCCTGGGCTCCTTCTCGGCGAAGTTCACCCGGATCGTCGGTGAGAGCCCCGTGTCGTACCGCAACCGCTGGGCCGCCACCGGCGCGCCCCACATCCCCGGGTGCTGGCTGTTCATGGCCGGGGTGATCCGCAATTTCGGAGAAGCCCCACCCGGGTCACTCCCAGTAACGTCGGAAGCATGATTACCAACATCTCGCTGGTCACGACGTACTGTCTGGACCAGGACAAGGCCAGGGACTTCTACGTCGACGTGCTGGGCTTCGAGACCGCCAGCGACGTCATGCTCGGCGAGTTCCGCTGGGTCACGGTCCGTCACCCCAGCCAGCCGGAGCTCGAGGTCACGCTGATGACCCCCGGCCCGCCGCTGGACGACGAGGCGGCCGGCTTCGTGCGCCGCCAGCTGGAGAAGGGCGGCATGGGCGGCCTCGGCCTGCGGGTCGACGACTGCCGCAAGACCCACGCCGAGCTCGCCGCCAAGGGCGTGGAGTTCGTGCAGGAGCCGGAGGACCGCCCCTACGGCGTCGAGGCCGTCATCCGCGACAACAGCGGCAACTGGCTCGTGCTCGTCGAACCGCGGGAGTTCGCCGGCTGAGCTACTGTCCCCGCATGGGTCGTCGTCAAGACCACGCGGCGGTACTGCGAGAGCTCCCACCCCCCGACTGGCCCGCATACCTGGGGCAGCGCAGCGGCCTGCCCGGCCCGCGGGCCGACCTCGAGCTGGTGCAGGCGGTCGCCGACACGGCGGACTCGCAGACGCTGGACGAGCTGATCGCGTCCGGCGACGAGTACCTGGTGCTGTGCGGCGTCACCGGCCTCGGCCGCCTGCTGGCCGAGGC
>NZ_BAAARV010000017.1:0-4254 GCF_039532525.1 Dactylosporangium salmoneum | reverse complement strand
CGACGCCGACCCGCCGCGCCTGCACGCCCTGGCCCGCGCGTGGGCCGGCGACCCCCACCCGCTCGTGCGGCGGGCCGCGGTCGCCGGCCTGTGCGAGCCCCGCCTGCTCAGGACGCCGGCCGCCCCGGCCGAGGCGATCGCCGTCTGCGCCGCCGCGACCGGCTCCTTCGCGGCCATCCCGGCGGCGCACCGGCGCGACGAGGACGTCCGCACGCTGCGCAAGGCCCTGGGGTACTGCTGGAGCGTCGCCGTCGCCGCCGACCGCCCCAACGGGATGCCCGCCTTCGAGCGCCTCGAGGCGTCGGACGACCCCGACATCGCCTGGATCGTGCGCGAGAACCGCGGCAAGGCGAGGATGCGATGAGCATCGCGTGGGTGCGATGCGTGCCGTGAGGGACCGACGCGGAAAGGGCCGGATGCGATGAGGACTGTACACACCGCCGATCTCACGGCGGGCGAGCGTGCGCAGGCGCGGGCCGTGGTCGATGCCGCGTTCGGGGACCGGTTCGCCGCCACCGACTGGGCGCACGCGCTGGGCGGCCTGCACGTGCTGGCCGAAACGGGGTCGCGGATCGTCGCGCACGCCTCCGTCGTCCAGCGCGCCCTGCTCGTCGACGGCGTCGCGATGCGGGCGGGGTATGTGGAGGCTGTTGCCGTACACCCGGATCATCAGCGACTCGGGTATGCCACCGCACTCATGGACGAGGTGGAACGGATCATCCGGGCCGCCTATGACATCGGCGCGCTGTCGGCGTCGTCGGCCGCCGCGGGGCTCTACGCCCGGCGGGGCTGGCTGCCCTGGCCCGGCAAGACCGCCGCGCTCACCCCCGACGGCCTGCGCAAGACCCCGGGCGACGACGGCTCGACGTACGTCCTGCCGGTCGTCACCACCCGCCTCGAAGGCGTCCTGGCCTGCGACTTCCGCCCGGGAGACCTCTGGTAGGAAAAAATCTTGGCCGGCGATGTCGGATCGCGGCGTGCCCGTTCGAGGGACCGGTTGAAGGCACCCGAGACCGGAAGGAAGCCCATCATGACCGCCACGCTCGTCGCACCCGAGATCCGGGCCAACCGCATCACCCGCTCGCTGCTGGGCTACGGCGTGCTGGCCGGCCCGTTCTACGTCGCCGTGAGCCTCGCCCAGGCCCTGACCCGCGAGGGCTTCGACCTGGGCCGGCACTCGTGGAGCCTGCTGGCCAACGGGTCGCTCGGCTGGGTGCAGGTCACCAACTTCGTCCTCACCGGCCTGATGGTCATCGCCGCCGCCGTGGGGCTTGCCCGGGCGGTACCGTCGCGGTGGGCCCCGCGCCTGGTCGGCGTCTTCGGGGCGTCGATGATCGCGGCGGGCGCGCTGCGGGCCGACCCGGCGCTGGGCTTCCCGGCGGGCACCCCGGACGGCCCGGGCACCGTGTCGTGGCACGGCATCGGCCACCTGACGGCGGGCGGGATCGGGTTCCTGTGCGTGATCGTGGCGACGTGGGTGCTGGCGCGGCACCAGCCGCGGGGCCTGGGCTGGTACTCGCGGATCTCCGGCGTTCTGTTCCTGGCCGGGTTCGTGGGGATCGCGTCGGGCAACCGGGCGCCGGCGCTGACGCTGGGCTTCGTCGCCGGGGTGGTCATCATCTTCACCTGGCTGGCCGTGATCTCGGTCCGGCTGTACCGCTCGCTGCCGTGCCGGTGACCGAATCAGCTCGAAACCGAAAAATCTGGCACTCCGTGCCAGATTTTTCGGACTTATACCCCGGCGCCGTATAAATCCGATATGTCGCGGCGCGCCAGTGCTCGACATATCGGTCAAAAGCCCCCACGCCCGACCTCATCACCGGAAGGCGTGTACGGGGGCGGTGCCGGGTTCAGGCCGGGCGCGCCTCCGCGCGGAGGGCAGCGAGGGCTCGGACCCTGCCGGGGTTCAAGGCAAAGGCGAGGCCGTACGGAAGGCGCGTACGGGGACGGTGCCGGGTCGGGCGCGCCGCCGCGTGGAGGTCGCCGAGGGCCCAGACCCCGCCGGGGCTCAAGGCAAAGGCGGGGCCATACGGAAGGCGTGCACAGCGACGGCGACGCGCACGGTGCCGGGGACCGGACCGGGCGGGCAGCCGCGTGGAGGGCGTCGCCAAGGGCATCGCACCCGCTGGGGTTCAAGGCAAAGGCGGGGTCATGCGGAAGGCGTGCACGGTGACGGCGACGGGCACGGTGCCGGGGGTCCGGGCCGGGCGCGCCGCCGCGTGGAGGGCGTCGCCGAGGGCCTGAATCCCGCTGCGGTACCTCTCCCACTCCTCGGGCGCCACCCAGAGCTCCCCATCCGTCGTCGCGCCGGCCTGCGACGGGTCGCGGCGGGCCGCCCGCTCCCGCAGGCCCACCGTGAGGGCCTCGGCCAGGAACGGTGCGCCGTCGCGCTGGTCGGACAGCGGGGAGCCGTGCACCGTGCGGTAGCGCCGCTCGTGCCCGCCCCTCCGGTTGCGCTCCTCGGCCAGCTCGACGAGGCCGGCGGCGGCCAGGCGGCGCAGGTGCTGGCTGGCCAGGGCGTGCGAGATCGACAGCTCGCGGGCCAGCTCGGCGGCGGAGAGCGGGCCGGGCCACATGAGGTTGAGCATGCGCAGGCGCAGGGGGTGGGCGAGGGCGCGCAGGACATCGTCCGACATCCCCCAATTATATGATTGGCGGTATGGCATGGACGACGGGGAGAGTCCTGCGGGACCGCAATGCGCGGCTGTACCTCGGCGGGGTCCTCGTCTCGGGCTTCGGCGACTCGGCGATGTCCCTGGCCGCCGGCGTGTGGATCAAGGCGCGGACCGGCTCCGACGCCCTGGCCGGGATCGTCGGGGCCGGCATGTGGCTGGCCCTGCTGCTCGGGCCGGTGCTGGGCGGGGTCGCCGACCGGACCGACCGGCGGCGGCTGCTGGTGGCGGTGAACCTGGCGCTGGCGGTGGTGATGGCGGCGGTCGCGCTGGGCCGCCTGTGGGTGCTGTTCGCGGGCCTGGCCCTTGTCGGCGTCGGGGCGGTGCTGTCCGGGGCGGCCGCGGCGGCGCTGCTGCCGGCCGCGGTGCCGCAGGGCCTGCGCGGCGACTTCAACGGCCTGGTGCGCAGCGTCACCGAGGGCATGAAGCTCGTCGCGCCGCCCGTGGGTGCCGCCCTGTTCACGGTGCTCGGCGGGCCCGCCGTCGCGCTGCTGAACGCGGGCACGTTCGTCGCGGCGGCCCTGGCGTTCGGCCTGCTGCGGGTGAACGCCAGGCCGGCCGCCCGGACCCCGGGCGACGCCGGGACCGCGCGGGAGTCCCCGTTGCGCCTGCTGCGGCGGGATCGGGCGCTGCGGGCGCTGGTGCCGGCCGCGGCCGCCGCCATGGTCGCCTCCAGCCTGTCCAGCAGCGCGACGTTCGCGGTGCTCGACAAGGGCCTGCACCGCTCCCCCGCGTTCGCCGGCGTGCTCACCCCGGCCCAGGGTCTTGGCTCGGTCGCCTGCGGGCTGCTGGCCGGCACGCTGCTGCGCCGCCTCGGCGAGCGCGGCTTCGCGGCGCTGGGGCTCGCGCTCTTCGCGGCCGGGGTGGCCGCCCGGGTGGCGCCGTGGACGGGGGTGGTGGTGGCCGGGGGCGTGCTCATCGGGCTCGGCCTGCCGGCGCCGCTCATCGCCGCGGTGACCGCGGTCCAGCGGGCCGTGCCCGGGCGCGCCCTGGGCCGGGCCGCGGCCACGGCCGACACGCTGATGTTCGCCCCGACGGGCCCGGCGCTGCTACTCGGCGGCGCCGCCGTCGCCCTGCTCGACTACCGGGTCCAGACGGTCGCCGCGGCCGTCCTCGGCGGGCTCGCGGGCGCCCTGCTGCTGCGGCACCGGCGCCGCTGGGCCGGGGCGGAGGGCGCGGCGCAGCCGCTCGTGCCGGAAGAGGTAGACGGGGCCGGCCTGGCGCAGCACGCCCCGGCGGTGGGCGTCGTCGAGGAAGTCGGCCAGCCGCCAGGGGAGGCGGCCGGTGAGCGCCAGGTACGGCCGCGTCACCAGGACGAACCGGCCGTAGGCGGTCGGCGTCGTGTACGTCGTCAGGCGCAGCGGGGCCAGCAGCGCCGCGAACATCAGGCCGGCCTTCGCCTGGCCGAGGAGCGGGAAGACCCCGGCGAACCCGGCCGCGGTGGACAGCAGCACGATGGCTGAGACCATCAGCTGGCTGCGGCGGGCGGCGGCGATCGACGCGGGCGGGCCCGGCGCGGCGCCCAGGTCGGCCGGGGCCGCGGCGAAGCGCATGAGCGCGGTGGCCGGCCAGGCGCCCCACG
>NZ_BAAARV010000016.1:391612-418969 GCF_039532525.1 Dactylosporangium salmoneum | reverse complement strand
TCCCACGACGGGATCACCGGCTACGCCGCGTACAAGGTGGCCAACACCGTCACCTCGCACGAAGCGTGGGGCATGGGCAGCTACTGCGTCTTCACCACCGACCCGTCCATCGCCGCGTACCACTCGTACGAGGCGCCGAACAACGCCAACGTGAAGTTCCACGACATCCTCACGGTGTCGCTGGGCAAGGGCTCGATCACCCACGTCATCAACGACACGGGTGCCGCGGCCCAGGCCTCGAACGTCTCGCCGTCCAACGTGATCAGCTACCCCTGATCCGGCACTCCTAGCACAGCGGGCCGACCGGCGATCGCCGGTCGGCCCGCGCCGTTACGGCACCAGGTGGATGCGCACCTTGCGCGCGGCGACGGCGGCCTCCTCCAGGACGGCCAGCCGCGGCTCGGCCACCTCCAGCAGCCGCGGGTGGCGCAGCGCGGCGAGCGGGGCCAGCCGCCGGTCCTCGAGGATCGCGTCGAGCAGCCCGCGGTCGCCGCCGCAGACGAGCGCGGCCAGCCCGCCCGCCTCCGGCAGCAGCACGCGCTCGGCGATGTCGGCGGCCTTCCCGGCGACGGCGTCGGCCTGGTTGTCGCGGCGGCGGGCGTAGCGCTGCTGCGACCAGCCCCCGGCCGCGGTCCGCCCGTGCACGTGGAAGCGCTCGACCTTCGACGCCGTGATGGTCGTGCCGTCGGCGATCCCGGCCGCGACCGCGCCCTTGCGGGCCAGGAGCAGCCCGATCCGCGGCGGCGTGGCCAGCCCGGTCAGCAGCGTGTCGACGTCGGTGGCCCCGTCGAGGCCCGGTGGCGGGTGCAGCGTCGCCTGGTCCCCGTTGCTGGCCCCCGTGAGCACCAGCCCGTCCTCGTCGGCGCCCTGGTGGCGCCCGTAGAAGCCGTCGAGCCAGCCGCGCAACCGCTCCGGGGAGATCTCAACCCAGCGCCCGCCGCCCGCGGCCGGCTTGGCCGTCACCATGCCTCATGGTACGAACTCACCCCGCGGTGGCCGCCTCCTGGGTCTGCAACGGCTCGTCGGCCGGCTTCGGGCCGAGCAGCACCCGCAGCTCCAGGCCCTTCATCAGCCAGGACGCGCCGAAGCTCAGGATCGAGAGGGTCTCGCCGATGATGAGGGCGTAGTCGTCGAGCCAGCCGGTGAACTTGGCGACGGCGATGAAGACCACGGCGACGGCGATGCCGGCCGCGCACGTGAAGTGGAAGCGGCGCCAGAACTCGGGCGAGCGGCGGCCGCGCAGCTGTGTGCGCTTGCCCTCGCGGATCCCGAAGTACAGGCTGATGATCCCCAGGGAAATGATGAAGACGGCCGCGCTGACGTAGTGCACCGTGGCCACCGACCGCTCGCCCATCGCCTCCTGCAGCGGGGTGAGCGGGATCGTCGAGCCCTTGGGCCGGTCGGTGTGGAAGAGGGCCACCCCCAGCGCCGCGACGCCCGCCACGATGCTCAGCGAGTTGTCCAGGTTGTGCTCGAACACCTTGTACGTGATGAGGAACAGGCCGGTCACGCAGAGGCTGCCGACGAAGACGTCGCGCATGCCGGTGTAGAAGTACTCGCTGAGGGAGCCCCGGATCTTCCCGCGCTCCAGCGCCATGTCGCCGAACACGAGCGCGAAGGGCAGCGCGACCCCGATGAAGCCGATCACCGCCCGCATGAGCAGGTAGGAGCGCAGGTACAGCACGCCGGCGTCGGGGTTGCGCAGCGCCGTCGATGCGGGCCGCCGCGGCGCCTCGGTCTGCGGGTCCAGGTAGCCCATGGGATCCTCCGTCCCTCGGCTGTGCCTCACATCATCGCCGACTCCGCCCCGGAACGCATCGCCTGCGCGTAGTAGGTGACACCGGCGACGTGCTGCACGACCTCCCGCAGCGTCCAGGTGCCGGGGTCCGGCCGGGCGTCCAGCGCGTCGTCGGACAGCCCGCGCAGCCGGGCCCGGTAGCAGGCGGCGAGCCGGGTGAGCCGGCTGGTCGCCTCCTCGAGATCGGTCTCGGTGAACCGGGCGAAGTCGGCGTGGGTGGTGACCGTCCGCCCGTGCCAGTGGTCGGTCATCGGCTCCAGCCCGGCCAGCCGGCACTCGATCTCGGCGAGGTGGTCGACCAGGTGGTCGGCGACCCGGCGCAGCGCCTTGTGCGGGGTCCACGCGTTGCCGTCGTGCAGCACCGGCCGCCCGTCCCAGCCGAGCCACTCGCCCGCGGTCGCGAGCACCTCTTCCACGGCCGCGTCAATGATCATCTCCAGCTCCATGCGGGGAACCGTACGGCCGGGATCGTTCGGCCCCGGCCGAACGGCTCCATGCGGGGAGCCGGAGGGCGGGGATCGTTCGGGCACGGACGAACGGGAACCCGGCATGCCATCGCGCCGCACCCGGGAGATGACCCGGGCCGGCGGACAATTCGTTCAACTCAGCCCGTCGCGTGCCGATCTCGGCATCGTGGAGAGGGTGGCGACCTGGCGTCTGACCGGCCCGCTCGTCGCGGCCATGCTCCTGGCGGTGGCGGCGGAGGTCTGGTTCGCCGTCGGGATGGCGCGGCCGGTGCCCGCGCTGCCGGGCTGGGCTTTCGTGCCGCTCACGGTCGGCTGCGCGGTGCGGATGTGCTACGAGGTGACGACCGCGCCCGGGATCGCTCCGGGCGCCGCGCGCTTCTGGCGCCACGTCGGCATCGGCGTGGCGTTCGTCGGGCTGGCCGCGGTCAGCAACGCGGTCGACATGTTCCGCGGGGTGGTCCAGCCGCAGCACATCGGGCCGCTGACCGCGGGCATCTACCTGACCGGGCTGACCGAGCTGCTGTGGGGACTGCTGCGCATCCCGGGCGCCCGGCGCACCCGCGGGGAATGGCTGCGCTTCGGGCTGGACTCGGCGACGGTACTGGTGACCGTCGTGACGTTCGCGTGGCACTTCTGGTTCCGGCACTGGGCCGCGTGGTCCGGCGGCAACGCGACGGGCGCCCGCGCGGTCATGGCGGTGGTCGCCTGCGGCGGGGTCTGCGCGTTCGCGTTCGTGAAGGTCGCGTTCACCGGCACCGGGCCGCTGGACCGGTGGGCGCTGTACCTCCTCGCGCTGGCCGGCGGCCTGGGTGGGGTCGGCGGGGCGATGGCGCCGCCGACGCTCGCCGACAAGCCCTACCTCAACGGCACGCCGATCGTGCTGCCCATCACCTGCCTCGTGCTGTGCTTCGCCGCGGACCGGCAGCGCCGCGCCGCCGGCGTCGTGCCACCGCCGCCGGCCCGCCGCCACCGGCCGGGGCTGGTGCCCTACCTGGCGGTCTTCGCCACGTGCGTGCTGCTGCTGATCGACGCCCGCGACGGCGGCGACGACGTCTTCGCGATCGCGCTCGGCACGGTCGTGCTGGCGCTGCTCGTGGCCGCCCGGCAGGCAACCGCGCTGCGCGAGGTCGTCGAGTACCAGGACACGCTGGCCTGGCAGGCCACCCACGACGCCCTCACGCGGCTGCCGAACTGGTGGCGGCTCACGCAGTACACCTCGGAGGCCCTGGCCAACGGCGGACAGGTGGCGGTCGCCGTCGTGGACCTCGACGACTTCAAGGCCATCAACGACGACCTGGGCCACGTCGTCGGCGACGCCCTGCTCGGCGCGGTCGCGGTGCGGCTGTCCGAGCTGTGCCCGCCGGACGGGCTGGTGGCGCGGCTGGGCGGCGACGAGTACGCGCTGGTGTTCCCGGCCGCCGGGGAGGTGCCCGCGCTGCTCACGCTCGGCGAGGTGGCGGCCGGGCTGCGCCGCCCCCTGAGCGCGCAGGGCCACCAGCTCGTCGTCGAGGCGAGCGTCGGCGTGGCCGTCGGCGCGCGGGACGAGGCCGACGCCGAGGAGCTGCTGCGCCGGGCCGACGTGGCGATGTACGCGGCCAAGGAGCGCGGGAAGGGTCGCCAGGTCACCTACCAGCCGTGCATGGACCAGCGCGGGGCCGAGCAGTCCCGGATCGCCGCCGAGCTGCGGGTCGCCCTCGACGAGGGGCAGCTGCGGGTGTTCTACCAGCCGATCGTGCGGCTCGACGACGGGCGCCCGGTCGGGGTGGAGGCGCTCGTGCGCTGGCAGCACCCGGAGCGCGGCATGATCCGCCCCGACCTGTTCATCCCGGCCGCCGAGCGCACCGGCCTCATCGTGCCCGTCGGGCAGTGGGTGCTGGCCGAGGCGTGCCGGCAGGCGGCGCAGTGGCGGCGGGAGTTCGGGCCGGACGCGTTGCAGTACGTCTCGGTCAACGTCTCCCCCCGCCAGCTGCGCGAGGCCGGGTTCGCCGGCCGCCTCCGCGAGGTGCTGCGCTCCGCCGGCCTGGCCCCGGCCAACCTCATGGTCGAGGTGACCGAGACCGCGGTCTTCGACGGCGGCTCGGCGCTGGACGAGCTGCGCGAGGTGCAGCGCTTCGGCGTGCAGGTGGCCCTGGACGACTTCGGCACCGGCCACTCGTCACTGGGCCTGCTGCGCACCTGCCCGGTCGACGTGCTCAAGGTGGACAAGTCCTTTGTGGACCGGGTGACCGAGGCCGGGGAACACTCGGTCATCGCGGAGGCGCTCATCGGCATCAGCGACGGCCTGCGGCTGCGGGCGGTCGCCGAGGGCGTGGAGACCGCCGAGCAGGCGGAGGCCCTGCGCCGGCTCGGGTACCGCTACGCGCAGGGCTACCACTACGGCCGCCCGGTCCCGGCCGACGAGCTCACGTCGCTCACCGCCGCGCTGCGGTGATCAGGCTTTGAGGATCTTCGTCCCGTCGACCTTGACGGTGATCTCCTTGAGGCCGGTGGGCGTGGGGCCGCTGATCCGCGACCCGTCCTTGATGCTGAACGTCGACGCGTGGGCCGGGCAGGTGGCCACCCCGTTCTGCGGCGCCGCGACGAGGATTCCCTTGTGCGGGCAGGCCGCGTCGTAGACCTTGAACGTTCCGCTCTCGGGCTGCACGATGAGCAGTCCGTTGCTCACGATCCCGCCGCCGACCGGCACGTCGTTGGTGTCGGCCAGCGGCCCGGCCGCGGACTGGGTGGGCGCGGCCGGCTGCGCGGTGGCGTGGTCACCGCAGGCGGCGAGCAGGGTGGCGGCCCCGATCCCGCCGAGGCCGGCCAGGAGAACCCGCCGATGGGCGCACAGCCCAGGTTCTTCGTTGATTGCCACGATGTTCCCTTCGGACGGCGGCCCGCGCTCCGGGGGCAACGCCGCCCCGCCCGCGGGCCGGAAGGCCCAGGCGCCCGCCGAGGGGCCTGGTTGAACGCTCGGCGATCCTATATTCAAATATGTAAGATTATCTACTCCTACTGCCGGGTCACCTACGCCACACGCGGGGAGTTGCGGGAAACCCGCAACGGGGCTGCGGCGGCCTACCGAAGCGAGAACGGGCCGCGCCCGGCAGGCTGGGCTCGTCGCGGGCCGAAGGGGGGTCGGCGGCGACACGTGGGTTCCGGGTCCGGCGGCGCAGCCGGCCCGGGATCCCTTCGGTGGGAGGGCTCATGGGGAAACGGCTCGGGGCCGCGCTGCTGGTCGTCTGCGCGCTGCTCGCCGGGTGCGGCGCGCCGAAGGCGCCGGCCACGGCCGCGGCCGGTGCCACGGGTGGGGCGCCGGCGCCGAGCGCCGCCGAGACGAGCGCGTCCGGGCTGAGCGCGGCGCAGCTGGCCCGGATCCCGCACTTCGCGCCGGCGCCCGCGCCGCGGCCGGTGACCGTGCCGGAAGGGCCGTCGGCCGGCTGGTACAGCGCGATCCCGACCGATCAGCCGGTCGCCTTCATCACCATCGACGACGGCTGGACGAAGGTGCCCGAGGCGCTGCCGCTGCTGCGGGCCGCGCACGTGCCGGTCACGCTGTTCCTGGAGATCAACGCGATCAAGGCGGATCCGGGGTACTTCAGCCAGCTGGAGCAGGCGGGCGCCGTCATCGAGGCGCACACGATCACCCACCCGGAGCTCAAGGGCAAGTCGTACGACGTGCAGAAGCACGAGATCTGCGGCTCCGCCGACGAGCTCGGCAAGCTCTACGGGCGCCGCCCCGTGTTGTTCCGGCCGCCCTTCGGCGACAAGGACGCCACCACGCTCAAGGTCGTACACGACTGCGGGATGAAGGCCGCGTTCTTCTGGAAGGAGACGACCGACAAGGGGATCGTGCGCTACCAGGCCGGCTCGACGGTCAAGGCCGGCGACATCCTGCTCATGCACTTCCGGCCGGCGTTCGTCGACGACTTCCTGGCCGTGCTCGACGCGATTGCCAAGGCCGGGCTCACGCCCGCGCTGCTCGAGGACTACATCGCCTGAGCCGGCAGGTCCAGCGTCACCTGGGTGCCGCCGAGGGCGGCCGGGCCCACGTGCAGAGCGGCGCCGAGCAGCTCGGCCCGCTCGCGCATGCCACGCAGCCCGTGCCCGGCGGTGAAGCCCTCCGGCGGCGGCCCGGCCCCGTCGTCGCGCACGACCACCCGCAGGCCCTCGCCGAGCGCCCCGGTCTCGATGCGGATCCGCGCCGCCCGGGCGTGCCGCAGCGCGTTGGTGAGTGCCTCCTGCACGATTCGGTACACCGCCGTCTCCGTCGCCGCCGGCAGCCGCGCCAGGCCCTCCACCTCCGCCTCGACCTCCACGCCGTCGCGGTCGTGGGCGTGGCGGGCCAGGTCCTCGAGCGCGGCGGCCAGGCCGAGCGCGTCGAGGGCGAGCGGGCGCATCTGCGCGATGAGCCGCCGCAGGGACTGGATCTGCCGCCCCACGATCTCGCGCGCGTCGGCGATGCCGGCCGAGCGGGCCGCCGGGTCGGGGGCGGCGGCCGCCGCGGCCAGCAGCACGTGCGCGGCGGCCAGCTCCTGCAGGGTGTCGTCGTGCAGCTCGCGGGCCCAGCGGCGGCGTTCGGCCTCGGCGCCGTCCAGGCGGGAGCGGATCTGGTGCAGCCGGGACCGGCGCCCCTCGACCGAGGCCTCGCGCAGGGCCAGGCCGGCCGTGGCGAAGAGCAGGGCGACGGGGATGAGCAGGAGCAGTACCGATGGATCGGGTTTGACGCTGCCCTGCCAGAGGGCGGCCACGGCGATGAGGGCCGAGACGCCGACGGCGGTCAGCAGCCGGGCGCGCACCGCGAACCGGTGCGCCCCCGCCGCCGGCAGGATGGCCAGGGACAGCAGGAAGGCCCCGCCGGCCCCGGCCGCCGTCCACAGCTCCCCGCGGGCGCTGATCCCGCTGAGCTCCAGCAGGAACGCGGCGGCGAGCAGGGCCACCCCGGCCGCCGCGGACACCCACGCGGCCACGGCCGACGCCCGCTCGCGGGTCACGGCAGCAGGCCGATCCGGCGCGCCGCCGCGACCAGGCCGGCCCGGCTGGTGGTGCCGAGCCGGGTGCGCAGGTTGGCCCGGTGCGTCTCGACGGTGCGCAGGCTGATCGACAGGCGCTGGGCGATCTCGGCGTTGGTGTGCCCGTCGGCCAGCAGCGCCAGCACGTCGCGCTCGCGCGGGCTGAGCGCGTCGCCCGCGGCCGGGCGGTCGCGGGCCAGGCGCGCGCCGAGCTCGGCGTCGACGTACACGGAGCCGGCCATCACCGTCTCCACCGCCCGCAGCAGCTCGTCGGCGGCGGCCTCCTTGAGCACGTAGCCGTGCACGCCCCCGGCGAACGCCCCCCGCGCGAACGACACGTCGTCGTGCATGGTGAGCACCACGATCCGCGGCGGCGGCTCGGCCGCGAGCAGCTCGGGCAGCACCGGCAGCGCGCTGTCGCCCCCGAAGCTCAGGTCGAGCACGACGAGGTCGGGCCGCCGCCGCGCCGCTACCGCCCGCAGCTCGTCGAGCCCGGCCGCCTCGCCGACGACCCGGCACCGCGGGTCGGTCGCGAGCAGGGCCCGCAGCCCGGCCCGCACCACGAGATGGTCGTCGGCGAGCAGGATCCGCCAAATCGTCACACCACGTTTCTACGCCTAGCTCCAGTCGTACAGCCAACCCAGCCCGAGCAGGAACGAACTCGACGCGCCCGGCTCGACGACCGTCAGCCTGGCCAGGTCCCGGCCCAAGCCGTCCACCGCGGACAGCGCCACCCTGGCCGGCACGGGCGCAACGATGACGCCGACGCCGCCGGTGAGAGCGACGGTCTCGGTCTCCTTGCCGGAGACGCGCAGCTGCACCGCCTCCGGGGGCCCGATGACGAGCAGTCGATCGGAGAACCCGACCCGGGTTTCGTCCGGCAGGCGTACCGCCACCAGGCCCGCCGACGGCGCCACCGCCACGGTCATCCGGGCCGGCGGGAAGTCCTTCGGCAGCGTCGTGGCCTGCGGCGGCGGCAGACTGTTGACGAACTGCGCGTCGCCTTTGCCGGTGACCTCGCACACGTACACCGATCCGTCCGCCAGCTCGCCCAGCCCGACGACCGTCGGCCGCGTCTCTCCGGGCGGCGTGCCGCCCCACAGGACCCGCTTGCGCACCACGTCGAGCCCGCCGATGGTCGGCCACGACCAGAGCAGCTCCTTGACGATGTCCGGGTCCGCCGTGCCGCGCTCGGCCGGCGGCGGGCCGCTCGTCTCCTGCCGTGGCCCGTCGAGGGTCCCCTCGTAGCCGAGCTGCCGCACCCTCCCGTCGCACGTGACCCGCCACCAGCGGGCCCACGCCGGTGCCGGGTCGACGATGAACTCGGCCGCCGCGCCCCACGTGATCTGCAGCGCGCTGTCGGGCCCCACCTTGCTCGCCACCGACCCCTGCGCGAGGCACCCGGGCGGCGCCAGCGCGACCGTGTACCGGTCCATGCGGCCGGAGATCGAGAACGCCCGGGGCGCGCCGCTGCCGGTTGTGCCGTTCAGGGAGGCGCTGGGGTTGACGAGGTCGGCGACGCTGGTGCCCTTCGGGGCGGACGCACTGACGAACTGCCCGCGCCCGCCGCCGTAGTAGGCGGCCTCGAACACCTCGTCGCCGCCGGCTTCCACGACGTACAACACCTTGATCTGGTCGAGTTCGGGCTTCACGTTGCGCCGTGTCCGGTCCTTGTCCAGCGCCTCGCGGATCGCCTCGGCGGCCACCATGTCGCCCCGGGTCGGCGCCGTGAGCAGGGACCGGGTCCACTCGTTGAGCGGCTCGTCGAACTGCTGCTGCGTCGAGCCGGTCCGCTCGGGCGCCGGCCGCGGCCCGCCCGGCGCGACCAGCCCCTGCGCGCCGAGGATCGCGGCCACGAGCGCCGCGCCGAGCCCCAGCCCGCCCCATCGCCAGCCCCGCCGGCGGCGTCGGCGCAGCAGCCGGCCGTACGGGTCGGGGGCGGGCCGGACCGCGGCGACCGAGCGCGCCATCTCCTCGCGGAGGCGCTCCTCCAGCGTGCTCATCGTCCGCTCCTCTGCGTGTCGGCCGCCTCCAGCAGCGTTCGCAGCCGTCCCAGCCCGCGCGACGCCTGGCTCTTCACCGTCCCGACCGAGCACCCGAGCACGTCGGCCGTCTCGGCCTCGGACAGGCCCTCCCAGTACCGCAGCACGAGCACCGCCCGCATCCGCTCCGGCAGCCGCGACAACTCCGCCACGAGCGCCGTACGCTCGGTGAACTCCCACGCCGGGTCCCCGCGTTCGAGGTCGGGGTCGGGCTCCGGCGGCGAGGCGCTGAGCAGCTCCCGCCGCACCGCCCGCCACCAGCTCGTCCGCTGGTTCACCATCGCCCGCCGCAGGTACGGCATCGGCTCCGCGATCCGCTCGAACCGCGCCATGACCTTGAGCAGGCAGGTCTGCACGAGATCCTCCGCCGCCCCCACCGACCCGGTCAGCAGGTATGCGGTGTGCAGCAGCTCGGCGTACCGCACCCGCACGAACTGCTCAAACCCTTCACCCGGCACGCCACCGCCCCTTCGTCGAAGGCCGTCACAGCATGCACGCAGGCTCCCCGGCAAAGGTTGCGAGCCAGAGCGGATTCTTTGTGGTACCTCAAGACGCCTGCTGCAGGGCGTCGCGGAGGCGGCGGGCCTCGACGTGCAGGCGGGTCGAGCCCGGCCCCGCCGCCAGGCGATCCAGGCCCGGCAGGACGGTACCGGGGGGTCGCGTGCTGACGACCGCGGCCGCCGCCGTCAGCACGTCCGCCAGGCCGCGGGGCGGATGGGGCGCCGGGGCGTCGGCGGGCAGGAGCGTCGTCACGATGCCGCGGGCGAGCGGCCAGGCGACGCCGGGGTCGGCCGCGGAGACGTCGGCCAGCAGCGGCACGACCCGGGACAGCGGGGCCACGCCGGCCTCGGCCAGGCGGGCGACGCGCGCGCCGGCCTCGGCAGCGGCGGCGGGCAGGAGCAGTAGGGCATCGACGGCGGCGGCCTGGCGGACGGGGTTGGGGCAGAGCAGTCCGTACGCGACGGCCGTCGCGGTGGCCGGTCCGGCGTCGCCGGTCACCTCGGCGAGCAGGGGGAGCAGGCGGGGGTCGGCGTCGAACCCTCGGTCGGTGGCGCCCGCGATCGCGGGCAGCAGGTAGGCGGCGACGACCTCGCGGCGGCCCGGCAGGACGGACGGCCACAGGGCGGCCCAGTAGGCGCCGTGCACGTCCCGGGCGGGCGGGGGCGAGGGCGTGACGCTGGTCAAGCCGTACGGGTCCGGCGCGCCGGGGGACGGGCTCACCTCGGCGTAGTAGCGCCACGGCGGGGAGGGCAGCCGGTGGACGCGCACGGTGGCCTCGGCGGCCGCCGGCGCGCGGTACCGGGCTTGCGCCAGGTCGTGGGGCCAGGGTCGGCGGCCGGCCCGGTGCAGGCGAGCCAGGCGCTCCTCCAGCGCGGCCGGGTCAAGGGCGCCGTCGGCCCGCGTCGGGGTGGCGAGCAGCTCGGGCACCGGTTCGGTGTCGAGGCGGACGGCCAGCTCGGCCAGGCGCAGGGCGACGACGGCGTGCAGCTTGACGTACGGGTTCTCCGCGGCGAAGGCGGCCGGGGCGAAGCGCAGGGTGGCGAGCGCGTCGGTACGGTCCGGGCATTCGCCGGCGGCCACGCGCAGTGCGGTGCCGAGCAGGAGGCCGACCTCGCGGACGGGGGGCTGCGCGTGGCGTGCCGCGCCGATCTCGCCCCGCAGCCGTCCCGTCACCGGGGAGAGGGCGGCGGCCAGACCCTCCGGGTCGGTGGCGCGGAGGCGGACGAGGGCCGCGGCGATGCGCTCGAGGGCGACCGCGTCCCAGCCCCGGCCGCCGTCCAGGGCGACGACCTCCTCGGCCAGCTCGTTCGGCGAGCCGATCGGCTCCGGCATCGTCCGGGGTGCGGGCGACGGCCACGGCGGCGGGGGCTGCGAGGGCGTGGTAGCCACCACCGCCGGCGGGGTGGCGCCGTGGCGGGCGAGGATGGCGCGGGCCTCGTCTTGGAGGGTCACGTCGTGGTGTACCGCGGCAACCCCCACGACCTCGAGCAGCGCCGCGCGCTCGGCGGGCGCGGCGGTGCGGGCCAGCCGGTCGAGCCACGCGAGCTGGGCGCGGACCAGCCCTTTCTCGGGGCGGGCGAGGACCACGCGCGACGCGTCGAGCAGGGCGGCGCGCTCGACCGGGCCGGCCGTGGCCCGCAGCGCGGCCTGGGCGCGGGTGGCGGCCGGGCCGTGGCCGTCGCGCAGCAGGCGCAGCCACGCCGCGGGGTTCGGGGCCAGGTCGTCGAGCAGACGCGCGAAGGCCTGGTGCACGCCGGGGCGCTGGCCGTCGTCGAGCAGGTTGGCCAGGCAGCGCTCCAGCACGGGCGCGTGGTCGATCGCGCCCGCGCGCAGGCATTCGGCCACGGCGGGCAGGAAGTGGTGAGCGCTCGCGGCGGCGTCGCGGTCGAAGGCGAGCGGCAGCAAGGTGGGCGTGAACGGGTCGGCGGGGAGCGTCTCGGCGCGCACGTGGGCGATCCAGCCGTCGAGGAAGCGGGCGTCGGCCGGCGGCGGCGTGCCGGTGGCGCGCAGCAGGCCGGCGGGGAGTGCCCAGCCGCGCGCCGGGGTGACCCGGGGGAGGCGGGCGGCCAGGCGCCGGGCCAGTTCCGGCATCCACGGCAGGGCCCGGTGCTCCCCCGCGGCGACGGCCGGACCCGGGTCGGGGTCGCCTCCCGGCCAGCCGTGGCGGTCGATGAGGGTGGCGGCCTTGGCGGGGGTGGGGGCGCAGCCGACGGCCGCGGCGGCGTATGCGGTCGAGTGCTCACGGGTGGGCCACAGCGGGGCGCGGCCGGGAACGGCGGCCAGGTCGAGCGCCAGCGCGGCGCGGTGCTCCTCGTCCAGCGGCCGCAGCCAGGCGACGACCTCGTCGGCGCGGCCCGCCTCGAGCAGGCCGTGCAGCTCCAGCCAGCCCGGCGCGATCCTCATGGCCGCCGAGCCTAGGGACGGAGGGGCTCAGCGGGACAGGGGGTCGGCCAGGAGGCTCTCGAAGGCGAGCTCGGCGGCGCCGACCAAGGGGGCGTCGTCGCCCAGGTCCGGGGTGTGCAGCGCGACGTGGTCGCGGCAGGCGGGAAGGGCCATCGACTCGATGCGCCGGTGGATCTGGGCGGGCGCGGCGAGGTACAGCTCCCGCAGCGTGCCGCCGAAGACGACCACCGTCGGGTTGAAGATGTTGACCAGGTTGGCCACGCCGAAGCCGAGCCAGTCGGCGGCGTGGGCCACGGCGGCCTGGGCGCCGGGGTCGCCTTCGCGGGCGTGCTGGACGGCGGTGGCCATGGCGGCGCCCGGGGTCGGCACCGGCCGGCCGGCCAGGTGGAGCAGGGCGCGCTCGCCGATCTCGGTCTCCCAGCAGCCGCGCGAGCCGCAGCCGCACAGCCGGCCGCTCGGGTTGACGACCATGTGGCCGACCTCGCCGCCGTGGCCGCCGTAGCCGGTGATGCGCCGGCCGCCGGCGATGATGCCCGCGCTGATGCCGGCGTCGCCGTGCAGGTAGATGACGTTGTCGGCGCCGGTCGCGGCGCCGCGGGTGTGCTCGGCCAGGGCGGCCAGGTCGGCGGTGCCGCCGATGAATGGGGGAGGGGCGTCGAGGGCGGCGGCCAGGGCCGGCTCCAGCGCGGCGTCGCTCCAGCCCAGGTGGTGGCGCACGGCGGCGGAGACGGCGACGCCGCAGCCGACGTCGACGCCGTCGGCGGGGGCGGAGCGACGCATGTCGGCGACGAGCGCGGCCAGGGCGGCGACGGCGGGGGCGGGCTCGGCGCCGGGCGGGCGCTCGGTGGCGCGGGTGTCGAGCACCTTGCCGCCCAGTCCGATGCGGGCGGCCCGGAGGCGTTCGAGTTCGAGACTGATGGCGTACCCGTACACGCGCGACGACCGCGGACGCACCACGATCGAGGGCCGGCCGGCGCGGCCGGTCTCCTGTGGTACACCTTCGTCGATGAGGCCCGCAGTGGCCAGGTCGGCGGTGAGCGCGCCGATGGTGCTGCGGTTGAGGCCGAGCCGGACGGTCAGCTCGGCGCGGGACGTCGCGCCGCGGACGTGGACATAGCGGAGCAGGGCCCCCAGGTTCTGCCTGCGCACCGACTCCTGTGGGCTGGTGGACACGTGCGGTCCCCTTCGCCTCTTTCACAAGGCCGTAGAACGGACCGTGGGTCCCCGGAAACCAGTCCCGGGGACCCACGATGCCATCGTGCGGTGTGCTTACTTGGTGAGCGGGGCCAGCTTCGGGTCGTTGGCGTAGGCCTCGGCCGCGTTCGCCTTGGTCACGATGACCGGGGCGAGGAGGTACGACGGGACGACCTTGGAGCCGTTGTCGTACGACTTGGTGTCGTTGATCTCCGGCTCGCCACCGGTCTGCAGGGCCTGGACCATCTTGATGGTCTGGGCAACCAGCTTGCGGGTGTCCTTGTTGATGGTGGAGTACTGCTCGCCGGCCATGATGCTCTTGACCGACTCAACCTCGGAGTCCTGGCCGGTGACGACCGGGACCGGCTTGCCGGCGGCCTTCACCGAGGTGATGATCGCGCGGGCCAGGGTGTCGTTCGGGGACAGCACGCCGTCCAGCGTCTTGCCGCCCGCGGCGTAGGTCGAGGTCATGATCGAGTCCATGCGGGCCTGCGCACCCTCGGCCTTCCAGCCCTGGATGGCGGTCTGCTTGACGTCCTTCTGGCCGGAGCCGACGATGACGTTGCCCTTGTCGATCTCGGGCTGGAGCACGTCCATCGCGCCCTTGAAGAAGACACCGGCGTTGTTGTCGTCCGGCGAGCCGGAGAACAGCTCGATGGTGTACGGGCCGGTCGGCTTCTTGGCCTTCATGCCGTCCAGCAGGGCCTGGCCCTGGAGCTGGCCGACCTTGAAGTTGTCGAACGCGACGTAGTAGTCGAGGTCCTTGGTGCCCGTGATGAGGCGGTCGTAGGCGATGACCACGGCGCCGGCGTCCTTGGCCTGCTTGACCTGGGTGCCGAGCTGAGCGGCGTCGGTCGCGCCGATGACGATGACCTTCGCGCCCTTGGTGATCATGGCGGAGATCTGCGACTGCTGGTCGGCGACCGTGGTCGACGCGCCGGCGTACTGGACGTCCGACTTGAAGCCCGCGTCCTTGAGCCCGTTGGTGAACAGGTCACCGGCGAGGACCCAGTTCTCGGAGGTCTTCGACGGCAGCGCCACACCGATCAGCGCGTCCTTGGCGAAGCCCTTGGCTGCGCCCGACGGGTTGCTGCCAGTGCCGCTGTCGTTACGGTCGCTGCCACCACAGGCGGCGACGCTCAGCGCCACGAGCGCGACGGCGCTGACCGCCAGGCTCCTGGTGAGGAACTTGCGCATGGCTGGGAAAGCCCTTTCTTTCGGGGATGTTACTGGGGATATGGGGCGTCTGCCGCGGGTAGCGGCGGGTGGGTCAGCCGGCGACCGGGGTCTTGATCGATTCCTGACCGGCTTGGTTCGGAGCGTCCGGCGAGGTGGGCCCTTGCCGGCGGAAGGGTGCGGTGATCGACCCGATGATCGAGAACCGGCCCTGGCTCTTGTTGTAGACGTCCAGCGCGACGGCGGCGAGGAGGAAGAACCCCTTGACGATCTGCACCTTGTCGGTGCCGACGCCCTCGAGCTGCAGGCCGTTGTTGAGCACGGCCATGACCAGACCACCGACGATGGCGCCGGAGACGGTGCCGATGCCGCCGGAGACCGCGGCGCCACCGACGAACACGGCGGCGATCGCGTCGAGCTCCCAGCTGAGGCCGTCCTGGGGGCCGGAGGCGCCGGCGCGGGCCACGTAGATCATGCCGGCCACGGCGGCCAGGACCGACATGTTCATCATGACGAGGAAGTTGACCCGGCGCAGCTTCACACCGGAGAGCTCTGCGGCGCGGGCGTTGCCGCCGACCGCGTAGATGTGCCGGCCACCGGCGGTGTTGCGGGTGTAGAAGCTGTACAGGATGACCAGCGCGGCCAGGATGCAGCCCGAGATCGGGAAGCTGGTGCCGACGCGGCCACCGGCGAAGCGCAGGGTGGCGAAGATGATCACCGCGAGCATGATGACCAGGCGCAGCACGGCGATCCAGACCGGGATCGGGTCGGCCCCCATTTCGCGGCGCGTCTTGCGGGCACGCAGCTCTCGCCAGACGACCGCGAGACAAGCGACCAGCCCGAGCACCAGCGTGGAGTTGTTGTAGTTGGTGTTCGGCCCCCACTCGCTGAGGTAGCCGGCGCCGATCGTCTTGAAGCCCTCGGGGACCGGGATCGACTCGGCGTTACCGATCGCCTGGTTGCCGCCGCGGAAGAGCAGCATGCCGGCCAGCGTGACGATGAACGCCGGGACCCCGATGTAGGCCACCCAGAAGCCCTGCCAGGCGCCGATGATCACGCCGACGACCAGGCCGACCAGGATGCCGACCTCCCAGGGGAGGTCCCAGTCCCGCATCGTCTTGGCGACGATGATGCCCGTGAACGCGGCGACCGACCCGACCGACAGGTCGATGTGACCGGCCACGATGACCATCAGCATGCCCACCGACAGGATCGAGATGTAGGCGTACTGCTGGGTCAGGGCGATCAGGTTGGTCGAGTTCAGCGTCAGCCCGTCGGTCCACACCTGGAAGAAGATGATGATCGCCACGAGCGTGAAGATCATGCTGAACTGGCGGGAGTTGGAGGTGGTGCCCCCGAAGAGGTTCTTCTGCAGGTCTTTGAATCGGCTCATCGCGTCAGCATCTTCTTCGTAGAGGTCATCTGCTTCATGAGGAGTTCCGGGTTGGCCTCCGCGCGCGGGACCTCGCCGGTGATGGTGCCTTCGAACACCGTGTAGATGCGGTCGCACAGGCCCAGCAGCTCAGGGAGCTCCGAGGAGATAACGATGACGCCCTTACCCTCGTCGGCGAGCTTCTGGATGATGCCGTAGATCTCGTACTTCGCGCCGACGTCGATGCCGCGCGTCGGCTCGTCGAGGATCAGCAGCTCGGGGTCCGTGAACATCCACTTGGCCAGGACGACCTTCTGCTGGTTGCCGCCGGAGAGCTTGTTGACGCCCTCGTCGACGGTCGGTGCCTTGACCCGCAGCAGCTGCCGGTACTCCTCGGCGACCTTGTGCTCCTCGACCTCGTTGATCACGCCGTTGCGCGTGATCTTTGAGAGCTTCGCGGCGACCATCGACGTCTTGATGTCGTCGAGCAGGTTGAGGCCGATCGCCTTGCGGTCCTCGCTGACGTACGCCAGGCCGTGCTTGATAGCGTCGGCGACCGACTTCAGCTGGATCTCCCGGCCGTCCTTGAAGATCTGGCCGGAGACGTAGACGCCGTAGGAGCGGCCGAACAGGCTCATCGCCAGCTCGGTGCGCCCGGCGCCCATGAGGCCGGCGAAACCGACGATCTCGCCGCGGCGGACGTTGAAGTTGGACTGCTTGCAGACCAGGCGCTCGGCCGAGATCGGGTGGCGGACCGTCCAGTCGCGCACCTCGAAGAAGATCTCGCCGATCTTCGGGGTGTGGTCGGGGAAGCGGCTCTCCAGGTCGCGGCCGACCATGCCGCGCACGATCCGGTCCTCGTTGACGCCCTCGGCGCCGACGTCGAGGGTCTCGACCGTCTTGCCGTCGCGCAGGATCGTGATCGAGTCGGCGATGTCCTCGATCTCGTTGAGCTTGTGCGAGATCATGATCGAGGTGATGCCCTGCCGCTTGAACTCGCGCAGCAGGTCGAGCAGGTGGCGGGAGTCGTTCTCGTTGAGCGCGGCGGTCGGCTCGTCGAGGATGAGCAGCTTGACGTCCTTGGCGAACGCCTTGGCGATCTCGACCAGCTGCTGCTTGCCGACGCCGATGTCCTTGATCAGGGTGTCGGGGTCGTCGCGCAGGCCGACCTGGGTCAGCAGCTCGATCGCCTTGCGGTTGGCGCCCTTCCAGTCGTAGGCGCCGTTGCGCCTCGGCTCGTTGCCGAGGAACAGGTTCTCCGTGATCGACATGTGCGGCACCAGGGCGAGCTCCTGGTGGATGATCACGATGTGGGCCTTCTCGCTGGCCCGGATGTCGCCGAAGCGGCTCTCCGTGCCCTGGTAGAAGATCTGGCCACTGTAGGACCCGTACGGGTAGACGCCGCTGAGTACCTTCATCAGCGTCGACTTGCCCGCGCCGTTCTCGCCGCAGATCGCGTGAATCTCGCCTTCACGCACGACAAGGTTGACGTCGCTGAGGGCCTTGACGCCGGGGAACTCCTTGGTGATCGACCGCATCTCGAGCAGGATCGGTGCGGTGCTCATGACGCGAGCCGCCTTGTCACCGACATCATGTTGCCTCCGAGGGGCGTTGCCGCCAGACGTTTTGTTGTGACGACCAACTTATTCCAGTGTGGCGATCCTGCCCAGCCCCGGCCGTCGTTTCTTGGTAACAATCCGGCAATGATCTAGTGCCTGGGCGGTCGCCGCAGCTACCGGGGAAGCGCTCTCTCGTGTCCGGGGTGTTAGCTGCGCGTGTCGGACTCTAAATCCAATTGCTTTACTAAGTCAACGCCGCAGGGCATCATGTAGGTAACGGTACGTAGGTGGGAGGCTGGGTGCGGCAGGTCGGGACAAATCTCCCCAAGGTCGGGCAATACAACCGGGCGGTGGTGCTCGACCAGATCCAGCTCGCCGACGGGACCAGCCGCGTGGAGATCGCCGAACTCACCGGCCTGACCCCGCAGACGGTGTCGGGCATCGTGCGGCGGCTGATCGACGAGGGGATCGTCCGCGAGGACGGCGCGCGCTCGTCCAGCGGCGGCAAGCCACGCACCGTGCTGCGCATCAACGCCGACGCCGGCCGGGCCGTGGGCCTGCACTTCGACCCGGTCGAGCTGGCCAGCGTGGTGGTCGACCTGCTGGGCCGGCCGCTGGTCGCGGCCCGCCGCCCGACCCCGTCCGGCATGAACCCTGCCGAGGTCACGGCGGCGATGGCCGGCCTGGTCGACGAGGTCCTGGCCGAGGCCGGCGTGGGGCGGGACCAGGTGCTGGGCGTCGGTTTGGCCGCCCCCGGCCCGATCGACCAGGCGCTCGGCGAGGTCATCTCGCCGCCGCAGCTGTCGGACTGGACCCGGGTGCCGCTCAAGCAGATGGTCGCCGACGCCACCGGCCTGCCGGTCACGCTGGACAACGACGCGACGGCCGCGGCGATCGGCGAGCGCTGGGCGGGCGCCGGGCGCGGGGTGGCCAACTTCGCGTACTTCTTCCTGGGCACCGGCGTCGGCGGCGGCCTGGTGCTCGGTCACCAGGTCCATCGGGGTGGCTCCATGAACGCCGCCGAGTTCGGCCATACCTCGGTTACGGAGAGTGGCCCTCGTTGCTACTGCGGCAACCGCGGCTGCCTCGAGAGCTTGATCAACCCCGCCGCGCTCGTGGCCGACGCCCACCGTCTTTTGTCCGCCGGTGGTGAGAGCGCTCTCACGAAGGCCTTCCGACGGGCACCGTCCACTGTGGACCATGCGGCCCTGTGCCGGGCCGCGGCGGCGGGCGACGCGCTCGCCGTGGAGGTGATCGGCAGGGCCGCCGAGTACCTCGCGACGGTGGCCGTGAACGTGGTGAACATCGTCGATGTCGAGCTGATCATTCTGGGCGGGCACGGGATCCGGCACGTGGAGCCGTACTTCCGGGAGGCGGTGGTGCGGGCGCTGGGGGAGCGGGCCATCGCCCGGCGGATCCGGCAGGTCGACGTGGCGCTGTCGCCGCTCGGCGACGACGCGGCGGTGGTGGGCGGCGCGACGCTGGTGCTGCACTCGACGTTCTCGCCGCAGGTCTCGTCGCTGCTGGCCGGCTGAGGCCGTCGTCAGGGTCAGCCACCACAGGCCGAAGCCCAGGATCAGCACCAGCCAGATCCCGCAGCGCCAGTCCTCGACGCCGGCGGCCGCGTTGACCAGCTGGCCGACCGCGTCGCCGCCGGGCGGTGGCCATGATCGATGCATCAATCGATCGCTATCGGCTCCAGGGGGTGCGCCGCCGCGGGCTCGTCCAGCACCTGTTCGCGCAGGCCGATGCGGGCGTGCAGGCGGCGGAGCGGGCCGGGCGCCCACCAGTTCCAGCGGCCCAGCAGCGTCATCGTGGCCGGCACGAGCAGGCAGCGCACCACCGTCGCGTCGATCACCACGGCGGTGAGCAGCCCGACCCCGACCTGCTCGATCGTGCCCAGGTCGGCGGCGGCGAAGCAGCCGAACACCACGACCATCAGCAGGGCGGCCGACGTGATGATCCGGCCGGTGTGCTGCAGGCCGCGGCGCACGGCGGCGTCGGTGTCGTCGCCGCGCTCGACGTACTCCTTGATCCGCCCGAGCAGGAAGACCTCGTAGTCCATGGAGAGCCCGAACGCGAAGGCGAACACGATGACCGTCACGAACGGGTCCAGCCCGCCGACGGTGAGCGTGTGCAGGACCCCGGATCCCCAGCCGTGCTCGAACACGGCCACCATCACGCCGAACGTGGCGCCGAGGGAGACCACGTTGGCCAGAATGGCCTTCACGGGTACGACGAGCGAGCCCGTCATCGCGAACAGCAGCAGCACCATCGCCACCAGCGTGACCGTCACGGCCGCCGGCAGGTCGTCGGTGATCAGCCCGACCAGGTCGATGAGCGTGGCGGCGTCGCCGACCACCCACGACTGCACCCCGGCCGGCCGGTCGGCTCGCAGCCGGTGGACGAGGCCCTGCGCCGCGTCGTCCTGCGGCCCGCCGCGCAGCACCAGGTCGACGGTGGCCACGCCCGGCCCGGCCGGCTTGGCCGGCTGCAGGCCCGCCACCGCCGGGTCCTTGGCCCAGCGCGCCGCGTAGCCGTCCAGGCCGGCCGCGTCGGTGCGGGCCACGACGGTGACCACCGGCCGGTACGCCCGCCCGAAGCGGGCCGCCAGCTCGTCGGCGACCCGGGCCGCCTCGACGCTGCGCGGCACACCCTCCAGACGTGGCAGCTTGATCGTGGCGCCCAGCAGCGGCGAGCCGGCCGCCAGCAGCAGCGCGGCGGTGCCCACGGCGATGAGCAGCGGGCGCTTCTGCACGTGTTGTGAGAGCGCGGCGAAGAAGCCGCGATCGCTGCTGACGCTCCGTCTCGATGGGCGGATCCGCTTGTGCAGCAGGCCGATCAGCGCGCCGGTGAAGGTGAGCGCGGCCAGCATGGCCACGACGGCGATCGACACGCCGCCGGCGCCGAGCGCGCCGAGCTGGTGGACGGAGAACATCATCAGGCCGGACAGGGCGGCGGCCACGGTCAGCGCGCTGAAGAAGATCGTGCGGCCGGCGGTGGCCCAGGCGCGGCCGACCGCCTCCTCGGGTGCGAAGCCGGCGGCGACCTCCTCGCGGTAGCGGGCCACGAGCAGCAGGCCGTAGTCGATGGACAGGCCGAGGCCGAGCAGCGTCACGACGGTGACCACGTTCTGGTCCAGGTCGGTGACCCTCGAGAACACCCACAGCAGGGGCATGGCCGCGGCCACCGAGACGACCGCGGCGAGCACCGGCAGGCCGGCCGCGACCAGGCCGCCGAAGACGAAGACGAGCACGATCAGGGTGAGCGGCAGGGAGATCAGCTCGGCCCGGCCGAGGTCGCCCTTCTGGGCCGCGCGGACCTCGGCGTTGAGGGCCGGGTTGCCGCCGACCTGCGCGCCCGGGATGGCGTGCAGGCGGGTCCGCAGCTCGCCGACGGCCTTGTCCCGCTCCGGCTTCTCCAGGTTGCCCAGCGTGACGACGATGAGCAGCCCGTGGTGGTCGGTGGCGATGTAGGCGGGGGCCTGCGCGGCGGGCACCGAGTAGGGGGTGGCGACCTGGCGCACGCCGGCGACCTGCGCGAGGTCGCCGGCCGCCGCCGTGATCGTGGCGCGGACCGCGGCGGCGTCCGGGTCGACGTTGTCGACGAGGCCGATGACGGTACCGCTGGAGTCGTTGCCGCTCGCGACGGCGTCCAGCCCGTCGATGGCCTCGACGTGCTTGGGGTTGCTGGCGTCCGCGATCGCGCCGAACACCGGGCCGAACGTCAGGGCGCCGAGCGCGACGACGACGACCCAGATGCCGACGACCGTCCATCGGTGCCGGAAGCAGAACCGGCCAAGGTTGGCGACCACGGGGCGATCGTAGCTTTCGGTTTTCTGTCGTACCCCGCGGCTACGCTCGCCTCGTTGACAACTGGACAGTGATCTTTCTCAGCACTCGATGACGGTGACCGCCAGGCCCCCGCGGGCCGTCTCCTTGTATTTGACGGACATGTCGCGGCCGGTCTCGCGCATGGTCTTGACCGCCTTGTCCAGGGTGACGTGATGGGCGCCGTCGCCGTTGAGGGCCAGGCGGGCGGCGTTGATGGCCTTGACGCTGGCGATGGCGTTGCGCTCGATGCAGGGGATCTGGACCAGGCCGCCGACCGGGTCGCAGGTGAGCCCCAGATTGTGTTCCAGGCCGATCTCGGCCGCGTTCTCCACCTGGGCCGGGGTGCCGCCCAGGACCTCGCACAGGCCGGCCGCCGCCATGGCGCACGCCGAGCCCACCTCGCCCTGGCACCCGACCTCGGCGCCCGAGATCGAGGCGTTGCCCTTGATGATCAGGCCGACCGCGGCGGCGGTCAGCAGGAAGCGGACCACGCCGTCGTCGTCGGCGCCCGGGACGAAGCGCGCGTAGTAGTGCAGCACGGCGGGGATGATGCCGGCGGCGCCGTTCGTGGGGGCGGTGACGACCCGGCCGCCGGAGGCGTTCTCCTCGTTGACGGCGAGGGCGTAGAGGTTGACCCAGTCCAGGACGTGCAGCGGGTCGGCGGCGCCCCGGGTCCCGGACAGGTCCGCGTAGAGGGCCGGGGCGCGGCGGCGGACCTTGAGGCCGCCCGGGAGGACGCCGTCCGGGCGGGTGCAGCCGCGGGTGACGCACTCCTGCATGACCGACCAGATGTGCAGCAGGTCGGCCCGGATCGCCGGCTCGGGGCGCCAGGCCTGCTCGTTGGCCAGCATGACGTCGCTGATGCGCAGGCCCTCGGCGGTGGCGTGGGCGAGCAGCTCGGCGCCGGTGGTGAAGGGGAACTTCACCGGGTCCTCGGTCGGGGTGGGGGCGCCGCCGGGGCCGATGACGAACCCGCCGCCGACGGAGAAGTAGGTGCGCTCGGCCACGGGGGAGCCGTCCGCCGCCCAGGCGTGGAAGCGCATGCCGTTGGGGTGCTCCGGGAGGCTGCGGCGGCGGTGCAGGACCAGATCGGCGTCGACGTCGAAGGCTATCGCGTGGGCGCCGCCGAGCAGGTCGAGCCGGGCCGTCTCGCGGACCGCGCGGACCCGGCCCGGTGCCGCGTCGGTGTCCACTGTGGAGGGATCGGCGCCCTCCAGGCCGAGGATCACCGCGGGGGCGGAGCCGTGGCCGTGGCCCGTGGCGCCCAGCGAGCCGAAGAGCTCGGCCTTGATCCGGGCCACCCGAGGGAGCAGGCCGTCGTCCTGCAGGCGGGTGACGAAGCGCCGGGCCGCGCGCATCGGGCCGACGGTGTGGGAGGAGGACGGGCCGATGCCGACGGAGTACAGGTCGAACGCGCTGAGCGTCATCGCTGCGACCCGATCAGCGCCGCGTAGGCCTCGGCGTCGAGGAGGTCGGCCCCGCCGGTGACGCGGATGCGGAAGAGCCAGTTGGCGTACGGGTCCTCGTTGATCAGCGCCGGGTCGGCGGCGACGGCCGGGTTGACCTCCTCGACCACGCCGTCGGCGGGGGCCAGCAGGTCGCTCACGGACTTGGTGGACTCGACCTCGCCGCACGGCTCGCCGGCCCGCACTTCGCGGCCGGGCTCGGGCAGGTCGATGTAGACGATGTCGCCGAGGGCGTCGGCGGCGAAGCGGGTGATCCCGACGGTGCTGAGATCCCCGATCCATTCGTGGTCGCGGGTGTACTGCAGGTGCGATGGCACGGTCACGAGAGGCTCCCCTGGTCGATGACGGTTGGGTGCCTCCCCGCTCTGTCATCGAATGCCTGAGAGCTTCACCGGCCGGGCCCGGCCTCGGGCGAGGCGGGCGGCGGTTTGCACCGTGGGCGCGGGACGCGGCGTCCCGGCTTTTCAGAGTTGCCTGGCCGTGGCGGTACGTGGGCCTGAGAGATTCCCGGGGAGAGTTGCTCCTTCGGCGCCCCAGCGGGTGGGGACTCTCCCGCCGCGGTTCGTTCGGCGCGATGTGGAGTTGTCGCCGCGACCGTACGGCGGCGCCGCGGGGCGGGTCAAGTCCTTACGCTCGCTAGGCCCAGGGGGACGTGACCGCCCAGGTGATGTCGGGGACCAGGCTGTTGGCGTTGTCCTGGGCCGCCGTGCCGCCGGGGGTGGCCAGCCACAGCTCGGAGTTGATGTGGCGCAGGTAGGAGCCGGAGAAGTTCCAGGAGGCCAGGCGCACGCCGCCGGGGGCGGTGCGGGCGCACCAGGTGGCGTCGGCGTGCATGAGCGCGGTGCCGTCGTCGGCGCTGATCTTCACGCGGCCGTTCTGGTGGCGCAGGTAGTACGTCGGGTAGTTGCGCGACTGGAGGCTGTAGCAGCCGCCGGCCAGGCCGGGCACGACCCGCCAGGTGGCGTCCTGCTTGAGCAGCGCGTCGCTGGCCGCGGTGACCACCTCGGTATAGCCCAGGCCGTTCTGGTGGCGGGCGTAGCGGGTGGTGCAGCAGGCGGTGGTGGCGCGCAGCGAGACGTTGGTGTCGACCGGCAGCGTGGTCGCGGCGCCGTCGTCGCCGGCCGAGCCGGGCACCGACGCCAGGGCGGAGGCCCAGCGGGCGGCCATCTTGTCGTAGCCGGCCCGGGTCGGGTGCACGCCGTCGGCGAGGTCGGCGGTGCTCAGCGCGGCGTGCATGTCGACGAAGTGCACCCGGGCGCCCTTGCCCGCGACGATGCCGGGGATGGTGGCGTTGAAGGCGTTGGCGGCGCTCTCCCGGGCCGGGTCGGCCAGCGGGATGATCGAGGCGACGAAGACGTCGGCGCCTGGGGCGGCCGCCCGCACGTGGTCGATGAGGCCGGAGAGGCGCGACGGGGCGCCGGCGAGGTCGTAGTTCTGCACCACGTCGTTGGTGCCGAGGTGGATGAGCACGCTGCGCGGGGCGGTGGCGGAGACCCAGGCGGTGGCGTTGGCGTCGACCTGGTCGATGCGCCAGCCGGGGTGGCCCTCGTGGTCGTGGTCGGGCAGGTCGGCCGGGCCGTTGAACTGCGAGCCGACGAAGTCCACGGGGTGCCCGGCGGCGGCCAGGGCCCGCCACAGGTTGATCCGGTAGCCGCCGGGCACGTTGAACCCGTCGGTGATCGAGTCGCCCAGCGGCAGGATGCGCACCCCGCCGTTGGACTCGGCGTGGGCCGGGGCGGGCGTCGCGACGAGCGCCGCGGCGGTGGCGGCCGCCGCGGCGAGCAGGGCGACGAGACGACGGGCTCGCATCGCTGATGCCTCCGGGTTCGTGATCGATCGCGGTGGTTCCCGAACGTACGCGTTGATTTCGAACCTGTAAATGGTTCGATTTTGTGTGATCTTGGAATTGAAGGCATTGACACGGGTCTTGACGACCAGGCTGTGACACATCAGAGTTAACTGCCGTTACTGCTTCTGAAACACTCTCACCCCCAAGGAGCAAAGCAGTGCGACGCAGAACCCTGCTCGCGGCGTTGACGGTGGTGACCGCCGGCGCCGCCACCGTGACGCTGGCGGTCATGCCCGACGCGAGCGCCCAGTCCGGACGGCCGCCCGCCCAGGCCGTCACCGCCACCCCGGCCGCCCTCGCGGCCGCCTCCGCCGACAAGGTCGCCACCAGTGGCGCCGACGCGCTCGCCAAGGGCCCCGACGACGCCTTCGTGCGCCGCTCGGTCGTCGGCGGGTCCGGCGGCTTCCAGTACGTGACCTACGACCGCACCTACCGCGGCCTGCCGGTCGTCGGCGGCGACGCGGTCGTCGTCACCGACTCGGCCGGCCGGGTGCGCGACACCCTCGCCGCCGACCACGGGCGGGTCGCCCTGCGCGACCTGACCCCGAAGATCACCGCCGACCAGGCCGCCGCGACCGCCCGCGCCCGGCTGGACAGCGTGCAGGCCGGCGGTCAGCCGCAGCTCGTCGTGCACGCGCTGACCGCCACGCCGCGGCTGGCGTGGGAGGTGCTGCTCAGCGGCGTCAGCGAGGGGCGGCCGAGCCGCCTGCACGTGTACGTCGACGCGCAGTCCGGCGCCGTGCTCTCCACCCGCGACGACGTCGTCTACGAGGCGGCCCGCGGCTACTACAACGGCTCGATCCAGATCGACACCACGAGCGGGCAGCTGCGCGACCCGAACCGCCCGGGGCTGTCCTGCGGCAACAACAGCACGCACCAGATCTACACCAACGGCGGCACGGGGACGGGCACCGACCTGCAGACCGCCTGCGTCGACGCCTACTACGCCGTCGAGCGCGAGTGGGACATGCTGCGCAACTGGCTCGGCCGCAACGGGATCGACGGCAGCGGGCGGGCCTTCCCGCTGTACGTCGGGCTGAGCGACGTCAACGCGTACTGGGACGGCTCGTCCGGCACCTTCGGCCACAACCAGGCCGGCAACCAGCAGGCGACCAACCTCGACGTCGTGGGCCACGAGATGGGCCACGCCATCGACCAGTACACCGGCGCCGGCACCGCGGCCGAGAACGGGCTCGGCGAGGGCACCGGCGACATCTTCGGGGCGCTGACCGAGTGGTACGCCAACAACCCCAACGACCCGCCGGACTACACCGTCGGCGAGGAGGTCAACCTGGTGGGCACCGGGCCGATCCGGTACATGTACCGGCCCTCGACCAACGGCGACCCCGACTGCTACTCCTCGGCCATCCCGCGCACCGAGGTGCACAGCGCCGCCGGCCCGCTCAACCACTGGTTCTACCTGGTCGCCGAGGGCACCAACCCGACCGACGGGCAGCCGACCAGCCCCACCTGCAACGGCACGACCGTCCCCGGGGTGGGCATCCAGAAGGCCGGGCAGATCTTCCTGGGCGCGATGAACATGAAGACGTCCGGCTGGTCCTACGCGAAGTACCGCGGGGCGACCCTGCGCGCCGCCGTCAACCTCTTCGGCGCGAACTCCCAGGAGTGCAACACGGTCAAGGCGGCCTGGAGCGCGATCAGCGTGCCGGCGCAGTCCGGGGAGCCGGCGTGCGGCACGGCGCAGCAGAACGACTTCTCGCTGACCCTCTCGCCGACGTCGGGCTCGGTCCAGGCCGGCGGCAGCGTGAGCGCCACGGTGGCCACCCAGGTCACCTCCGGCTCGGCCCAGACGGTGAACCTGACCGCGTCCGGTCTCGGCACCGGCGTCACCGCTACGTTCAGCCCGTCCTCGGTCACCGCCGGCGGCTCGTCGACGGTGACGTTCGCGGCGGGCAGCGGCGCCACCGCCGGCACCCGCACGGTCACGGTGACCGGCACCGGCGCGTCCGGCACGCACACCGCGACCTACGCGCTGACGGTCACCACCACGCAGCCGGGTAACACGTTCTCGGTGTCGCTGAGCCCGTCCTCGGCCACCGTCGCGCCGGGCGCCTCGGCCACGGCGACGATCGCCACCGCCACCACCTCGGGCAGCCCGCAGGCGGTGAACCTGTCGGTGAGCGGTGCCCCGGCCGGCGTGACGGCCACGGTGAGCCCGTCGTCGGTGACCTCCGGCGGCTCGGCCACCCTGTCGCTCTCGGTCGCCTCGACGGCGAGCGCCGGGACGTACACCCTGACGGTCACCGGGGCGGGCACCTCGTCCACGCAGGCGGCGACGTTCACCCTGACCGTGTCCGGCGGCAACCCGCCCGGCTGTGGCGGGGTCGCCGCGTGGAGCGCGACGAAGCCGTACGTGCCCGGTGACAAGGTGTCGTACAACGGCCACCTGTGGAACTCCACCTGGTACTCCACCGGCGCCGAGCCCGGCGCACCCGGCTCGTGGGCGGTCTGGACCGACGCCGGAAGCTGCTGATTCCGGGGAGTCAGCGGTGTGGCGCGGGGGTGGTGCCGGTGGCGGCCGGAGCCCGCGCCACGGAGACCTGCTCCACGTCGCGTAGCCCGGCGTGGAGCAGTTCCGCCGCCTCCTCGGCGCGGTTCCCCGCGTCGAGGAGGTCGGCCAGGGTCAGCACGACCGTGGCCAGTTCGCGGCCGTCGCCGAGGCTGCGGTAGCCCTCGAGGGCTTCC
>NZ_BAAARV010000016.1:176929-391595 GCF_039532525.1 Dactylosporangium salmoneum | reverse complement strand
CCTCGTTCCGGTCCAGGGCCAGCAGCGCCCGGGCGTGCGCCACCGCCGGGCCGTCCACAGTGGACTCCAGTAGGCGGGCGGCCTCGCCGGTGCGGCCCAGCGCGCGGTAGGCGCGGGCCAGGTCGGCGGTCACGGCGGCGTCCCGCGGCAGGGCGCGGTGGGCGGCGGACAGGTCCGGCTCGGCCGCCGCGGGGTCGTGGCGCTCGGCCGCCGCCCGCCCCCGCAGCCAGCGGCAGCGGGCCAGCTGCTCGGCCAGGGCGGCCCGGCGGATCGCGGCACGGGCCAGCAGCAGGGCCGTCTCGGCCGCCCGCTCGTGGCCGCGGGCCAGGAGGGTGTCGGCGACGGCGAGGTGCCCGCGGGCGGCCGCCAGCGGGTCGTCCTCGCCGGACAGGGACAGGGCGGTCCCGGCGCTGCGGGCCGCGGCCGCCCACTCGCCGGCCTCGGCCTGGGCGACGGCGAGGTCGGCGTGCAGGACCAGCAGGGCGGACGGGTCGGGGAGACCGGCCGCGTGGAGGTCCTCGACCGCCCGGGACAGCAGGTACGCGGCGTAGCGCACGTCGCCCTGGGCCCGCACGCAGGCGGCCCGGCCGGCGAGCGCGCCGGCGCCGTGGTGGGCGGGCTGCTCGGCGTAGCGCTCCTCGGCCGCGGCGAAGTGGGCGAGCGCCGTCACCGGATCGCCCTCCGCCAGGGCGAGGCGGCCCAGGCCCTCGTGGGCGCCGCCGGCGACCTCGGGCTCGGCGGTCAGGGCCGAGTAGGCGGAGCGGGCCGCGGCCGGGTCGTCGAGGTCGGCCTCGGTCAGGGCGCGGATCAGCAGTACCCCCGCGGCGGCCGGACGGCCGGTCACGAGCTGCTGCCGGCTGATCCCCAGGCGCTCGGCGAAGTGGGCGAGCGCGTCGGTGCTCGGGGTGCGGCGGCCGGCCTCGACGGAGGAGACGTAGGCGGCGGTGTACCGCGGCTCGGCCAGCTGCCGCTGGGTCATGCCCTGCGCGGTGCGCAGCTCGTAGAGCCGGCGCCCGATGTCCGTCATCGGAGCACCCGCGCGGCCTCGAGGCCACGGCGGAACGTGCCCGCCGCCGCGGCGGTCTCGCCCTGGGCCAGCTGCAGCTCGCCCAGGGCCCGGCAGGTCGCCATGACCTCGGCCATCAGCCCGATGCGGGCGTAGCGGTCGGTCGCACGCTGCAGCAGCTCCTCGGCGCCGGCCTCGGCGCGGGCGGCGGCGACGAGGCCGAGCAGGCGATCGGCCTCGGCCATGCACTCCAGGTGCTGGGAGCGGGCGCAGACCTCGGCGGCCTCGCGGGCCAGGCGCCCGGCCGCGGCAAGGTCGCCCTGGCGGCGGCGCACCTCGGCGAGCTCCAGCGCGGCCCCGGCCAGGTCCTGCGTGGCGCCCACCCGCTCGAGCACCCGGCAGGCGGCGTCGAAGGCCTCGGCGGCGCCGTCCAGGTGCCCGACCCGGCGCAGCACGTAGCCGTGGGCCCAGCGGCACAGGCCGACCTCGCGGGTGAGGCCGAGCTCCTCGTAGAGCCGGCCGGCGTCGGTGAACATGCGCTCGGCCTCGGCCAGCTCGTCTTCGCCCCGGCGCAGCTGGCCGGCGATGGTGAGGAACTGGGCCAGCCACTCGCGGTTGGTGACCCGCGGCAGCAGCGGGCGGGCCTGGGCCTCGATCTGGCGGGCGCGGTCGCGCCAGTCGAGCTCGAGGTAGGCGTACATCAGGCCGCTGGACAGCCGCAGCTGCGCGTCCGGGTCGCCGTCGGCGGCACGCCGCTCGGCGGTCAGCGCCGCCTCGACCGCGGCCACCGCCCCGGCCGCGTCACCGGCCGCGAACTGGCAGTAGGCCCGCCGGGCGAGCACCGCCGCGCGCGGGGCGGGGCCGGCCGCGGCCAGCACGTCGCCGAGCCCGTCGAAGGCGGCCATGGCCGCGGTCAGCTCGCCGCGCTGGAGGCGGGCCTCGCCGACCAGGTACCCGGCCCAGCAGGCCAGGTCGGTCAGCCCGTAGCGGGCGCCCTCGGCCAGGATGCGGTCGAACACGGCCTCGGCGGCGTCGGCCTCGCCCTGGGCGAGCGACCGGCGGGCGTCGCGCAGCGCCGCCGCGAGCTCGTCGGCGAGGCCGGGCGGGCGCGCGTACCGCAAGTCGTCGAGCTCCACGTCGAGCCGCCGGGCCACGTGCCGCAGCAGGTCGTCGGTCGGGGAGCGGATGCCGGCCTCGACGGCGGCGAGCAGCGCCCGGCTGTACTCGGGCTGCGCGAGGTCCCGCTGCGTGAGCCCGCGGGCCGTCCGCAGCCGGCGGATGCCGGCCCCGACGGACTCCACGGCCTCGGCACTCACGCCAACCACTGTACGGCCGGGGCACGCGACCGAGGTGGAGCGGGCGCCGGCGGGGAGGGCTACGAGACGTGGAAGCTGGCGCGGTACGACTGCGGGGGCACGCCGACCACCCGCCGGAAGTGCGGCCGCAGGGCCACCCCGTCGGAGAAGCCGCTTGCCCGGGCCACGGTGTCGATCGGGCTGCCGGTCGTGGACAGCAGGTGCTGGGCGCGCAGGACCCGCTGGGTGAGGAGCCACTGCAGCGGGGAGCAGCCGGTCGCCTCCCGGAAGCGGCGGTCGAAGGTGCGCCGGCTCAGGTGGACCTCGGCGGCCAGGGCGGCCACGTCCAGGGCCGGGTCGGGCAGGCGCTGCAGCGCGAACCGCATCGCGTCGGCGATGGCGTCGCCGGCCGGCAGGCGGGGGACCGGGTGCTCGACGAACTGGGCCTGGCCGCCGGCCCGCTGCGGCGCGACGACCAGGGCGCGGGCGACGGCGTTGGCCACGGCCGGGCCGTGGTCGCGGCGCAGGAGATGCAGGCAGGCGTCCAGGCCGGCGGCGCTGCCCGCGCTGGTGACGATGGTGCCCTCGTCGACGTACAGGACGTCGCCGACCACGGACACCTCCGGGTAGGTCTGCGCGAAGTCGTCCAGGTGACGCCAGTGGGTGGTGGCCCGGCGCCCGTCGAGCAGGCCCGCCTCGGCCAGGACGAAGGCGCCCATGCACAGGCCGACCACGGTGGCGCCGCCGGCGTGGGCGCGGCGGAGGGTGTCGAGGACGGCAGGGGCGGGCGGCGGGCCGCCGGGCGGGCGCCAGCCGGGGACGATCACCGTGCCGGCGCCGTCGAGGGCGTTCAAGGTGGACGGCGGCGTCAGCGCGATGCCGGCCGTCGTGGCGAGGGGGCCCGAGCGCTCGCCGGCGGTGCGGACCTCGAAGCCGGCCGCGCCGAACACCCGGGGGGCGACCGCGACCTCCAGCATCGGAGCGCCGTCGCCGATGATCACGCCAATCATGGCTTGAACCTATCGCACGACGTCCTTCAAGCCACTCACGGGCGCCGGGCCCGGCGGCCAGGCTGTGCGGCATGGAATTCACGCACTTCGGCGGGCCGACCGTCCTGTTCACCTACGGCGGCCTGACGCTGCTCACCGACCCGACGTTCGACGGCCCGGGGGAGTACCCGCTCGGCCAGCGCGTCCTGGTCAAGACCGCCCCGCCGCTCGCACCCGCGCCGGAGCGGGTCGACGTCGTGCTGCTCTCCCACGACCAGCACCCGGACAACCTGGACCGCTCGGGCCGCGACTATCTGGCGTCGGTACCCCTGGTGCTCACCACCCCGCTCGGCGCCGGACGGCTCGGGGGCGCCGCGCGCGGGCTGGAGCCGTGGGCGCAGACGTCGGCGGGCGGGGTCACGTTCACGGGGGTGCCCGCCCAGCACGGGCCCGACGGCACCGAGCACCTCACCGGGCCCGTCACCGGGTTCGTGCTGCGCGCACCGGGGGAGCCGACGCTGTACGTCAGCGGCGACAACGCCTCGCTGGACGTCGTGCGGGCCGTCGCCGCCCGCTTCCCCGACATCGAGGCAGCGGTGCTGCACGGCGGCCGGGCCCGCACCGCGCTGCTCGGCGAGGCGAACCTCACCCTGGACGCGGCCGGGCTGGTCGAGGCAGTCCGGATCCTCGGCGCCCGCGAGGTGACGGTGGCCCACGTCGACTCCTGGGGCCACTTCACCGAGGACCGGGCCGCCGTCGAGGCGGCGTTCGCGGCGGCCGGGCTCGAAAAGGTGCTCGTCTAGGCCATGCGGGTGATGTCCATGAGGTGGTGCTCGCCCTCGTGGACGGTGTGCCGGCCGAGCCACAGCAGGGTGCGCTCGACCGGCTCGGGCCACGGGTAGGAACCGACCCGGGCCAGCGCGGCGGCGTCGAGCGCGCCGAAGGCGGCCGCGAGGCGTTCGGCGTTGGCGGCCAGGTCGGCGAGCACGGCGGAAGGCTCCTGGGTGTTGTACGCGCGGGTCACCACGAGCTCGTCCCGGCCCATGGGCGCGAACTCGGGGGCGTCGACCCGCAGGGCCAGCTCGAGGCGCTCCCGCTGCACGTCGAGCACGTCGCGCAGGTGGCAGGCGTACTCCAGGGGCGACCACACCTGCGGGGCCGGCCGGCGGCGCACGTCGGGGACGGCGGCGAGCGCCGCGGCGTAGAGCCCGGCGAACGTGCCGAGCCGGTCCGGGATCGCCCCGGCATCGACGGTCCCGTACTCGAACCCGCACTCGTCACATCGATCCACGCCGGTCACGGTACTTGGAACACGAGCCTCCCGACGAGGCGGAACGGCAGGCGGCCGGTGCGGACCGGCTCGCGGCGGGACGGGATGCCGGGCACCTCGCCGCGGCGCAGCGCGATGCGGGCGTCGTAGATCCACATCCGGCCGCCGGGGCGCAGGACGCGGCGCAGCTCCCGCACGCCGGCGGCCGGCTCGGTCCAGTGGTGCAGGCTCATCGACGACACGATGAGGTCGAACGTGGCGTCCATGAAGGGCAGCGCGCCCACGTCGGCGACGGTGAACGTCACCCGGTCGGCCAGGCCGCGCGCCGCCGCGCCCCTGCGGGCCTCCTCGATCATCGCGGTGGACAGGTCGACGCCGTCGACGCGGGCCCGCGGCAGGGCCTCGGCGAGGGCCAGGGGGACGCGGCCGGGGCCGGTGCCGGCGTCGAGGATCCGCGCGCCGGGCGGCAGCCCCGCGCCTTCGACGTCGGCGACGATCCTGCGGTACATCGGCGTGAAGAAGGAACGAACCAGCCCGTGGTAGAGGCGGGCGTGCCCGGCCAGGCCGAACATGCGTTCGTGAGCGTTCATGAACACCATGTTCGGTTACGCTCGCTGCGGGGGCGTTCGATACCGCACACGGGCGCGGATCCGTCCGGGAAGTGGGGTGGCCGATGGACCGCCGGGTGCGCCGCACGCGCCGGATTCTCGGCGAGGCGCTGGTCGAGCTGATCATCGAGCAGGGGTACGAGCGGACCACCGTGCAGGACGTGCTGGACCGCGCCGACGTCGGGCGGTCCACCTTCTACACCCACTTCCGCGACAAGGACGCGCTGCTCATGGCCGGCTTCGAGGACCTGGCCGAGCGGCTGCGGGCCGACCTCGACGCGGTTGGCCCCGGCGTGCCGCCCGCACCCGGGCAGCCGATCGAGGGGCTGTTCGCGCACGCGTACCGTAACCGCACCGTCTACACCGCGCTGTTCGGCCGGCGCGGGGGAGCCGTCTTCGCCCGGCGGCTGCACGAGCTCGTCGCCGGCCTCGTCCGCGCGCATCTCGCCCCGCACCTGGCCGCCGCCCGGGCCGGCGTGCCGCTCGACGTGGCCGTCGAGTTCGTGACCAGCGCGGCGATCGGCCTGCTGGTGTGGTGGATCGACGGGGGCTTCCAGTTCTCGCCGCAGCGGATGGCGGTGTTGTACCAGCGGTTGGCCGCGCCCGGCATCAGCGCCGCGGTCGGCTCGCCTCTCAGCGACTTCCCAGTCTCCGCACAGCCCGCGAGGAACCATCTCCCCGATCGTTGAGCGCATGACAACTCAGGCCGCCCCGCGGGTGCAGGCGAGGCGGCCGGATACGCCGTGGTGGTGGGCGGGCGCGGACTTCATCGGCTCGGCGGCGGCCCGCGCCTACTGGTGGACGCTGTACGCCGCCGCGGCCGGCGCCGTGCTGGTCTACCGGATCGGCCGGCCTGGCGCTGGACGCCGTCGTGCCGGGTCCGGGCGGCCACCACGTCTACGTCTGCGGCCCTCCGGACTGGACGGATGCCGTCCTGCGCGAGGCCCGCGCCGGCGGCGTCCCGTCCGAGCGGCCGCACACCGAACGGTTCGCCTGGTGACCGCGAGGAGGTCCTGATGCGCCGGATCGCGCTGTGGCTCGCGTCCACGGTGGCCGCGCTGGTGTTGCTCTTCAGCTACCGCACGAGCACGGGTGCGTTCTCCACGGCTACGGCGCCGCCGACGTCCGGTAGCGGCGCCACCGGCTCCGGCAAGACCTACGACGGGTCGACCGTGCAGACCCGCTGGGGGCCGGTGCAGGTGCGGATCACCGTGGACGGCGGCAAGATCACCGACGTCGCCGCGGTGACCTACCCCAACGGCAACCGCCGCGACCTGGAGATCAACGACTACGCGCTGCCGCAGCTGCGCAGCGAGGTCCTCCAGGCGCAGAGCGCGGACATCGACAGCGTCTCGGGCGCGACGGTCACCAGCGAGGGGTACAAGGAGTCGCTGCAGGCCGCCCTGGACGCCGCACACATCGACTGACTTGACTGATCCGTTATCGGATATTTTTGGGAACGGACGTGCCGGGGGCGCGCGACGCGGCACAATTGGCCGGTTTGCATCCCTGGCCACTAGGAGTTTCCACGGCATGGCGACGGTCCACGTTCTGGATCAGCGCACCGCGCGGCGCCCGCTGCACGTGCGGCAGCGCTGCCGGCTGCTGTTCCTCAACACCCAGGAGCTGGACCCGATCCGGGACATGGGGCTGACGCCGTACCGGGACTGGATCGCCGAGGTGACCCGGCTCGCCCCGGACCAGATCCACGTGGTGAACGTGGCCGACGGCGAGCCCCTGCCCGAGACCATCGACGCCCACGCCATCATCGGCGGCGGCTCGGGGCACTCCTCCTACGAGGAGCTGCCGTGGATCCGGCGGGTGAAGCAGTACCTCACCGAGGCCCAGCGCCGCGGGGTGCCCGAGCTGCACATCTGCTGGTCGCACCAGGCCAAGGCGGAGACCGTCGGGGCCGTGTCCAAGGTCGGCCACCACGGCCGCCGGTTCGGCATCGAGCGGCTCACCCTCACCCCGGCCGGCCGCCGCGACCCGCTCTTCCACGGCCTGCCCGACTCCTTCGACGTCTTCACCTCGCACGTCGACGCCGTCTACGACCCGCCGGCCGCCTGCGAGTTCGGTTCCGTGACGGAGCTGGCGCGGGGCGAGGTGTACCGCAACGAGGCCCTCGCCATCGGCCCGACCGCCCGCACGCTGCAGGTGCACCCGGAGCTGACCGCCGGGATCGCGGCCGCCCTGGCCCGGGTCCGGCGGCCGCAGCTCATCGCCGAGGGCCGGCTCGGCCCGTCGGTGGTGGACTACGCCGCGTTCCTGGAGTCCCTGGACTGGGCCGACCGCGAGATCCGGGCCCGGATGCGCACCCTGCTGGACAACTGGCTGCGCTACTACGTCGCCCCGGTGCTGTAGCCGGGTTTCAGCTCACGAACATGCCGGTGGCGTTGACGCACGTGCCGGTGATGCCCCGGGCGGCGCCGGGTTTCAGCTCACGAACATGCCGGTGGCGTTGACCCACGTGCCGGTGATGCCCCGGGCGGCGGGGGAGGCCAGGAACGCGATCGTCTCGGCGATGTCGGGCAGCCGCGGCGAGCGGCGCAGCAGGCGCAGCGAGTCGAGGTGGGCGTGGATGCCGGCCAGCGCGCCCTCGTCGATGCCGGCGTTGACCGTCCGCAGCTTCTCGATGGTGAGCGTCTCCGGGATGCCGGCCACCCAGATGCCCATGACCCGCACGCCGTTCGGCCCGAGCTCCATGGCCAGGCTGCGCACCAGCGCGTCGAGCGCCGCGTCGGCCGGGCAGGTGCTGCCCATCATCGGGCTGGTGTGCGCCGAGCCGCTGTTCAGGGCCAGGATCAGCCCCTCACCCTGCTCCGCCATCCGGCGGGCGGCGGCCCGGGCGGTGACGAAGTTGCTGGTGAGCCCGGCGGTGACGGCCCGGGTGAGGTCGGCCACGCTCATGTCGACCAGCGGGACGCCCTGCACGTCCCCGCGCGGCACCAGGTTGAGCGACACGTCGATGCGCCCCACGCTCGCCGCGTGCGCCTCGACCGCGTCCTCGTCGAGCGCGTCGAGCACCGCGGCCTCGGCCTTGCCCCCGGCGGCGCGCAGCCGCTCGGCGAGGGCCTCGAGCGGGGCCGCGGTCCGGCCGGTCAGGTGCACCGTGGCGCCCTGTCGCGCGAAGACCTCCGCGACCGCCGTGCCGATGCTGCCCGCCGCGCCGTAGATGACCACGTTCATCGCTGTTCATTCCTCCTCGTCGTCCCGGCCGTGTGCCGTGGACGCGAGGTGTAACGCCGCCCTCCGCCGGAACTCATCGGCGGCGTCTCAAGAAAGTTTGATGGCCTCGCCGACGACGAGGTCCTCGATGCCGTACAGGAACCGCTCCATGTCGTCGCGGGGCAGCACGGCGGCGTCGGCCGTCATCGCGAGCTCCAGGCTCCCGGGCGCGTCCTGGGCGTCGAGGGCGAACGTGGTGTTGCGCCGGGGCGCGTGCTCCACCGGCCAGGTCAGCGTGGTGCGCGCCCGGGCCCGGTGCAGCGGCTCGTCGGCGGGCGCGGCGTAGCCGAGGATCGGCATGAGCCCGCGCGTGTCGTTGACGAAGCACGAGTGGTCGCAGGTGGCGCGCAGCTGGGCGATGTCGCGCTCCAGGGCGAGCTTGTCGTAGTACGCGTGCCGCTGCGCCGACAGCGCCGCCCCGAAGGTCCGCCGGACCAGCCCCGCGAAGTCCCCGGCCGTGCCTGGCAGGTGCAACAGCCCCTCCTGCGCGATCGTGTTCACCGCCCCCGCCATCCCGGGCCGGAACCGGTTGTTCACCACCACCTGGAACACCGCGTCGGGCGCCCCGCCGAGCCGCGCGGCCGCGGCGGCCGCCGCCGCGAGCAGCACCGCGTTGGGGCTGACCGCCAGCCCGCTGGCCACCCGGTCGAGGGCCAGCGCCAGCGCGGGCGAGTTGAGCACCGCGTTCGGGAACACGTCCGCGGCCGGCCGCCCGGCCCGCTCGGGGAACTGGCTCTCGGGCCCGCGCGTGAGCTTGTCCACCCACGACCGCCGCGCGCTCGAGTCCTGCCGCCGCCCCTTGTCGGACTGCTGGAACGCCGCCTCCTCGAGCGGCTGCAGCAGCTCCTCCTCCGGCAGTTCTCCCCCCGCGCACAGTGCGCCGCACTCGGCGAGGAGGTTGCGCAGCCCCCAGCCGTCGGTGGCGGTGTGGGAGAGGGAGAGGATGAGGTACCCGACCCGCCCCTCGGCCACCACCACCCCGACCCGGACCGGCAACTCGCGCTCGGCGTCGAACGCCATGCCCTGCAGCTCGTGGTAGAAGGCGTACGCCGTGTCGATCACGTCGGCGGGCGCGCACTCGCGGGTGTGCACGGGCACCGCCCCCTCCGCGTGCACGACCTGCTGCAGGCGGTCATCCCCGTCCGCGAGTCGTGTCCGGAGCGAGTCGTGGCGCCGCAGCAGCGCCCGGATGATGTCGGCGACCCGGTCCATCGGCAGCGGGGGGTCGAGCCGCAGGCCGCCGGAGACGTTGTACCGCGCCGCGTCGTCGCCGAGGCGCCGGACGACGTCCCAGATCGCACTCTGACCCCAGGTCGCGGGGCCGGTACCCGCCCGGGCCCCGGCGAACACGAGCTCGGACTCCACGCCGTGAGTCTCGCGGATCAATGGATGGTTGTCGACGCCCGCTCGGCCGCCATATACCGGGCCGCCACCCATTTCACCCGGCCGCCCCGGGTGGCTTCCACGCGGAGCGGGCGTTCTACGGGAGCGGGTCCTCACGCGGCGCGGGCCCTCTGGGCGGCGCGGACGTTCCACGCGGCGTGGGCGCTCTGGGCGGCGCGGGGCTCTGGGCGGCGCGGGCGTTCCACGCGGCGCGGGCGCTCTGGGCGGCGCGGGGCTCTGGGCGGCGCGGGCGTTCCACGCGGCGCGGGCGCTGGGCGGCGTGGGCGTTCCCCGCGGAGCGGGTCTTCACGCGGCGCGGGCGCTCTACGCGGCGCGGGCGCTCTACGCGGCGCGGGCCCTCCAAGCGGCGCGGGCGCTCTACGCGGCGCGGGCCCTCCAAGCGGCGCGGGCCCTTCCAGGCGGAGCGGCCAACTCGGCGCGGCTGAGAACGTCGGCTTTGTGCGCATCCAGCGCTTTTCGGACGCCGAAACCGCCCTGCCGGTTATTACGCCTGTCGGGGTATAAATCCGACATGTCGTGGCGCGGAGCGCCCGACATGTCGGGATCGCCGATCCATCCCGCCAACAACTCGCCACGGGCAAGGGCCGGCGGGCGGGTTGAGTCAGCCAGGTGTCCGGATTTTTCGGACATGGGAGCAGCTCCGAGGCACCCCGACGTGGGGCTTGGTAGAAATCGCAGATGCTGCAAAACGGCGTGCTGTGCTTCCGCAGGCGCAAGCAATAACATCGATGCGTCCCATTGTGGAGGACCGATGCTGTGCGCATCGGCCCTCCGCAACGCGCCGTCAGGCGTCAACGGTTCGAAAGGTGGCACCGTAGCGTGCCCCTGCACAATTCACGGGCGGCGTCGGCAGCGCCGTCGGTGATACAGAAAATCGTTTAGTGGGCGGGATCGAAGCGGCCGTGCTTGGCGCCGTCCACAAACGATTCCCAATCCGTGGGCGTAAATTGCAGGACCGGCCCAAGGGGATTCTTGCTGTCGCGGACGCCGATTCTCGGGCCCGCGAACGCGACCTCGACACAGTTGCTGCCGCCGTTACCGTTGCTGCGGCTGCTCTTACGCCAGGCGGCGTGTTGAAAAATCGTCTCCATACATAGCACCTCCCTTCCTGGCGGGACTCCCCGGCCAATCAGTCGTCGAGCAGGCGCTTGATCATGCCGATCGACGCGTCCTGGCCGAGTGCTCTCGTGCTGAGGCGCTCGAACTCGACCCGGTAACGCTTGACCTCTGCAGGCTGCTCTTCGTAGTAGTCCCCGGCAAGCCCTTCGAGGTACACGACGTCCAAGTGGGCGACGTCCGGGAACTCCAGCAGTGCGACCGAACCGCCGAGGAACGCATGCTCGCCGGCGTCCAGTGGCAGGATCTGCAGCGTCACGTTGGGCCGTTCGGTGGCCTCGATCAGGCGGCGCCACTGGTCGCGCATGACCTCGACGCCGCCGACGTGCCGGCGGACCACCGACTCGTCGACGATCGCCCACAGCTGCAGCGGCGCCGGGCCGCTCAGCCGTCGCTGCCTGGTCTTTCGCAGCTCGACCCGGCGTTCGAGGGCGGCCTGGGGGTCGTGGCTGCGGCCGCTGCCCATGAGCGCGCGCATGTACCGCTCGCTCTGCAGCAGGCCGGGCAGCACGATCGGCTCCCAGACCTTGGCCGAGGAGGCGTCGGCCTCCATGCCCACGAAGTTCCCCGGCCGCATGACGTCCTTGTAGTCCGTCCACCAGCCCCGCTGGCGGGCCAGCCGGGCCAGGGTCATCAGGGCGTCGCGGTAGTCGCTGTCCGCCACGCGGTACAGCGTCAGAAGATCGTTCACGTCCCGGGGGGTGACCGGGACGCGCGCATTCTCGATGCGGGTGACCTTGGCCGAGTGCCATTCGAAGTGCCGCGAGACGTACTCCTGGGTGAAACCCGCGTCTTCCCGGCACTTCTTCAACTCGGCGGCCAGCCGACGGCGGCGCAATGTCGGCCCCTCGTCGACAGCCACCGTTACCTCCTCCGGTGCTCTGGTGGTGTCCGTTCTCACCCAGTGATCTTAAACAATTCGGCGTTGGCTGATACTCCGAGTCTAGTACTCGTTGCACTACGCGTAGTGCTTGGTACATGATGCTGGGGACATCGAGGTGAACCCCCCACTCATTCATGATCTCCTTTCGCCAAGTGCCGAGGAGTGTGTCTTCATGCTGGCCAACAGCTATTTCCTGATTGCGCACGACGACCGGACGGGCCGCTCCCGCCTGCACCCGAGGGCGACCGGGCTCGGCCTGGCGGCGGGCCTGCTGGGCGAGCTGATGCTGTTCGGCCGGCTCCGGGCGATGACCGGCGACCTCTACGTCGTGAGCCACGAGCCGCCCGGCGACTCGCTCGCGCACACCCTGCTCGATCTGCTCGTCGCCCAGCCGCAGCACAAAGAGATCCGCACGTGGCTCGCCTACCTCTCGCAGGACGCGGCGGACCAGGTCGGCGAGCGGCTGCTGCGGGCCGGCGTGGTCGAGCCGGTGACCAAGCGCAAGCTGCTCGGGGCCCAGACGCTGTACATGCCGGTCAGTCCCGACCAGCGCAACGCCGCGGCGTGGGAGTCGATCCGGCTCGCCGAGGCGCTGGGCCGGCGCCGGTCGATGAACCTGTCGGACCGTGTGCTCGTGGCGCTGGTCGTGGCCACCGGCCTGACGAAGTACGTCTTCTTCAGCCCGCAGCAGCAGCGCGACTGCATGCAGGCCATGCCCGGGCTCATGAGCTCCCTGCCCGACGACCTCGTCCAGCTCGTGCAGTACACCGAGGCCGCGGTCGGGTCCGCCCTGGCCGCCGGTCGCCGGTGAACAACCCCCGCTGCCTGAGGAGTTAAGCGAACCATGGCGCGTTCCACCATGACCGGGCCCGACATCGTCACCCGCGGGCTGGCCAACAACCGGCTCGGCGTGCCGTCGGTGGTGTTCTTCGGCGTCGCCGGCGCCGCACCGCTGACGGTGATCCTCGGCTCGATCTCGACGATCTACGCCGTCGTCGGCAACACCGCCGTTCCCCTGGTGTACTTCGTCGCCGCCCTCATCCTGTCGCTGTTCACGGTCGGGTTCGTGGCCATGAGCCGGCACATCGTCAACTCGGGGGCCTTCTACAGCTACATCAGCCACGGGCTGGGCCGCATGATCGGGGTGGCCGCGGCGTTCATCGCGCTGCCCGCGTACGCCGCCATGCAGATCGGCCTGCTCGGCCTCTTCGGCGTCGTGGCGAAGGGCATCCTCGCGGCCAGCGGGGTGAAGACCAGCTGGTTCGTGTGCGCGCTCGTGGGCTGGTTCCTCGTGGCGATCCTCGGCGTGCTGTGGGTCGACCTCAGCGGCAAGGTGCTCGCGGTCCTGCTCACCGTCGAGATCGCGATCGTGCTCATCTACGACTTCGTGATGCTCGCCCACCCGCACGGCGGGAAGGTCGACTTCGGACCGCTCAGCCCGCAGCAGCTGGCCACCCCCGAGGTGGTCGCGATGCTGGTGCTGGCGATCGCGGGCTTCGTCGGCTTCGAGGCCACCGTCGTGCTGTCGGAGGAGGCGAAGGACCCGAAGAAGACCATCGGCCGGGCCACCCACTGGGCCGTGTTCCTGCCCGGCCTGCTGTGCGGGGTCTCGGCCTGGGCGATGTCGGTCAACGCCGGAGACGTCGTCGGGCGGGCCAAGTCCGACCAGACGGACCTGGTGTTCAACCTCGTGGCGTCCTACGTGCCGGAGGCGTTGGTCAACATCGGGTACATCCTGTTCCTGACCAGCGTGTTCGCCGCGACGCTGGCCTTCCACACGTCGGTGACCCGCTACCAGTTCGCCCTCGGCCGCGAGCGCGTGCTGCCGCGGATCTACGGCGTCGCGCACCCGCGCACCGGCGCGCCGATCGCGGGCTCGCTGACGCAGAGCGTCCTCGCGCTGGGCGTGCTCATCGTGTACTTCGTCACGCATACCGACCCGCTGGTCCACCTGTTCGCGTGGATGACGGTCGTCGGCGGCCTCGGCGTGCTGATCCTCATGTGGGCCACGTCGGCCGCGGTGATCGGCTTCTTCCTGCGCGACCGGCGCCGGGAGAACGTCTGGCGCGCCCGCATCGCCCCGATGCTCGCGTTCCTGCTGCTCAGCATCGTGCTCGCGGCCACCGTGATCGGGCTCGGGCAGCTACTGCAGGTGCCGTCGGACTCGCCGTTCAACTGGCTCTTCCCGACCGTCTACGCGGTCTGCGCGACCTTTGGCATCGGGTGGGCCGCGATCATGCGCGGCGCCCGGCCCGAGGCCTACGCCGGCATCGGCCGCGGCACCGAGGGCTTCGTGGTGCCGGAGAACGTCTTCGGCCGCCCGGCGCGCCCGCACCGGGTGACCGCCGACGTCGCCCACCACGCGGCCTAGCCGCACTCGCTGTTCCGGAGAGGATGGTCATGACGCACGCCATTCAGGACGTCGTCGTTCGCGACATCGACCCGGTCGCCACCGAGGAGATCACCGAGGTGCTGGCGGCGGCGATGGGCGACGGCGCCGTCGCGCGCTGGCTGATGCCCGACGCGGCGCTGCGCCGCGAGTCCAGCCCGGAGTACTTCGCCATCTTCGCCGAGCACGCGGTGCGCCACGGCGAGGTGTACGCGAGCGTCGACCCGATCGACGGCAAGCTCTCCGGGGTGGCGCTGTGGTTCCCGCTCACCCAGGCGATCCCGCCGCCGGTCGACTACGACAGCCGGCTGAAGGAGGTGACCGGCCCCGCGTTCGACCGCATCAGCTACCTCGACGCGGCCCTCGAGGCCGAGCACCCGCTGGTGCCGCACCACTATCTGGCGTTCATCGCGGTGCGGCCCGACCGGCAGAACCTCGGCATCGGCAGCTCGCTGCTGGCGCGTCACCACGCCCGGCTGGACCGCGCCGCCCTCCCCGCGTATCTGGAGGCCAACGACCCGCGCAACCGGGAGCTGTACCTGCGCCACGGCTACGTGAGCCGGCCGCCGGTGCTGCTGCCCGACGGCCCGCCGGTGTGGCCGATGTGGCGGGAGCCGTTGGTGTAGAACGCTTCTAGGCGGCGGCGGGGAACTCGTAGAGCCAGTACTGCTGCTCGTCGATGCGCTGCGCCTTCACGTCGCCGGACAGGCGGTGCAGCATCAGCCGCACCACGCGGGCCATGTGCCGGACGTCGTCGGTGCGGTTGCAGAAGTCCAGCGCGATGAGGCCGTTCTGCGCCGCCGCCGTCAGGTACATGGCCGTCACGAGCTCGCCGAAGGCCGTGGCGGCCCGGGCGTCGGCCTGGGTGGCGACGAAGCCGCAGTACCAGATCCGCTTCTCGGCGTAGTGCTGCGGCCAGCGGCGTGCGAAGTACGGCGGCGAGATCAGCGGCACCGCGGAGAGGTTGTTGGTGTAGATCGACATGCCGCGGATCGTGTCGTCGTCGTCCAGGCAGAGGTACTTCGAGATCTGCGGGTCGCCCATGACGTCGTCGAACTCGTGGCGGTACATCAGGTGGCGCTGCACGGCCAGCGCGTTGAGCTCGGCGAATGCCTCCGAGTAGAGCGTCCACGCCTCTTCGCGCTGGTCGCCATCCACTTGATCGACAATCTTGACGTTCATGTCCAGCACTCCGATCGCCGTCGGCCAGGCACACGTGCTTGCTGCATGGGGGAAGCGGTGGGGCAGTCGATCAATTACCTTCGATCGTTTGTGTATTGAGAGTAGTCCAAGAGTCACCGAGTGCAATATGGTGACTGCAATCCGTCGCCATTTGCGATCTCGGGAGAGTCCATGGACCGCCCGTACGGCTTCCCGCCGGCCCCCGAACTCGTCATTGACCTGGACAAAGTTGCCGCGAGCTACCGCGCGTTGGCCACGGGTTTGCCAGGCGTCAACGTGCATTTCGCAATGAAGTGCAACCCGCACCCGGAGATCCTGGCGCTGCTGCACGCGCTCGGGTGCCGCTTCGAGATCGCCTCCGCCGCCGAGCTCGACGCCCTGGTGGCGGTCGGGGCCGACCCGGCGCTGGTGCTGTCGAGCAACCCGGTCAAGCCGGCCGCGCACATCGCCCGGCAGTTCGCGGCCGGGGTGCGGTGCTTCGCCTTCGACTCCGAGAGTGAGCTGGACAAGCTGGCCGTGGCCGCGCCGGGGGCGGCCGTGTTCGTGCGGCTGGCGGCGCACCAGATCCGCAGCGGCGTGCCGAGCGAGGGCAAGTTCGGCGTCGGTGTCGACGCCGCGGCGGCGCTCATGCTGGCGGCCCGCGGGCGCGGCCTGGTGCCCTGCGGCGCCGCCTTCCACGTCGGGTCGCAGATGCTGCTGCCGCACGCCTGGCGGGCGCCGCTGCGGGCCGTGGGCGCCCTCATGTACAAATTGGCGGCCGAAGATGTGTTCTTGCAAATGGTGAACCTTGGCGGTGGGTTTCCCGCGCGGTACGCCGGAAAGACGCCAACGCTGGCCGAATATTGGGCCACGATCGACGCCGGGCTGCAGGATCTGCCGTATCGCGTGGCCGCCGTCTGTGAGCCCGGGCGGGCGCTCGTGGCCGAGGCCGGGCGCCTGCGGGCGACCGTGATCGGCACCGCCGAGCGGGGCGGCCGGCGCTGGGCGCACCTGGACGTGGGGGCCTTCAACGGGCTCATGGAGAGCCTGGAGACCGGCAACCAGCTGCGGTTTCCCGTCTCCGACTCGCGGGGGAGCGCGACCCGCGACCGGTTCCACCTGACCGGGCCGACGTGCGACAGCCAGGACACGATCATGTTCGACGTCGAGCTGTCGGCCGACCTGCGCACCGGCGACGAGGTGTACCTGGAGTGCGCAGGCGCATATACCACGGTTTATGCGTCAAGGTTCAATGGTTTTGATGTGCCGGTTGTTCGCTGTGTGACTGGTGTGGCCATTGAAACCAGTGATGACGCTGCGTACTGTGGTTGATGCGCTCAGTTTCCTGATCTCCGTCGTGCTTCCTCGGTCCGACTAACGGAGGAACCGTGTCCCGAACCCGCCGGATCGTCCATGCGCTCACTGCCGCGGCGCTTGTAGTCCCCGCCGCCGTCCTCGCCACGGCCGGGCCGGCCGCCGCGGCCGCCGACGCCGTCGCGTCCGGTGGATACTCCGCCGTCATCAAGCGCACCTCCTACGGGGTGCCGCACATCACCGCCAACAGCGTCGGCAGCGTCGCCTTCGGCCAGGCCTGGGCCTACGCCGAGGACCGCTTCTGCGACCTCGCCGACCAGATCGTGAAGGTGCGCGGCGAGCGGTCCCGCTGGTTCGGCCCGGGGGCGGACGGCGCCAACCTCGCCACCGACTTCGCCTACGCCTCGCTCGGCGTCGTCGACCGCGCCCGCACCCAGCTCGCGCAGCTCTCGCCCGAGGAGCTGTCGATCGTCAACGGCTACGTGCGCGGCTACAACGCCTTCCTGGCCACCAGGGGCGCCACCCGGGTGCCGGGCTGGTGCGCCGGCCAGCCGTGGGTCGGGCCGATCACGAATGTGGACCTGCTGGCGTACGAGCGCGATATCGCCCTGCTGGGCAGCGGTGGCGCACTGCTGGCCCCGATCGCCGCGGCCACCCCGCCGGTCACCGCCGCGCCGGCGATCGCCCCGTCGCTGGTCCGCGAGGGTGCGCAGCAGCTGATCGACCAGGACAAGAAGCTCTCCAGCAACGGCTGGGCACTGGGCGCCGACAAGTCGCAGACCGGCAAGGGCATGCTCGTGGGCAACCCGCACTTCCCGTGGGAGGGCGAGCTGCGCTTCTGGGAGTCCCAGCTGACCGTGCCGGGCAACGTCAACGTGTACGGCGCCAGCCTCGGCGGCCTGCCCGGCGTGCAGATCGGCTTCACCGACAAGGTGGCCTGGACGCACACGATCGCCGCCGGCCAGCGCTACACGTTCTACGCGATGACCCTCGACCCGTCCTCGCCGACGCGGTACATCGTCGACGGGCGCAGCGAGGCGATGGCCGGCAAGACGGTCACGGTGAAGGTCAAGCAGCCCAACGGTTCGCTGCAGAACGTCACCCGCACCATGTGGTCGACGCGGTACGGCCCGGTGCTGGACCTCGGGGCGCTCGACCCGTCGCTGGGCTGGAGCACGGTCAGCGCGATCAGCTACCGCGACGCCAACATCGACAACGACCGGCTGACCCGGGTCTGGTGGAACATGGCCCGCGCCACCGACGTCAACGGGCTCAAGGCCTCGATCGGCCGCGACCAGGGCATCCCGTGGGTCAACACGATGGCCACCGACTCGGCCGGCAACGCGCTCTACCTCGACTCCTCGCCCACGGCCAACCTCTCGGCGTCGGCCCTCGCGGAGTGGGGCAGCAACCCGCTCGGCCTGCTCGACGGCAGCAACAGCGCCAACGCCTGGGTCGTCGCGCCGGGCGCCCGCTCGCCGGGCCTGATCCCCTTCGCCCAGCAGCCGCAGCTGCAGCGCCGCGACTACGTGCTCAACTCCAACGACAGCCACTGGGTGCCCAACGCCAACCAGTTCCTGACCGGGTTCTCGCCGCTGCAAGGCCCGGAGGGCGCGCCGCTGACCGTGCGCACCCGGCAGAACTTCAAGCTGGTCGCCAGCCAGGCCAAGTTCGACCTCGCCGGCCTGGGCACCACGATCCTGTCCGGCGACACGTACACCGCCGCGCAGCTGGCCGCCTACACGGTCGCCGCCTGCCGGGCCCGCGGCACCACGCCCGTGGTCGTCGACGGCGCGCCGGTCGACGTCAGTCCCGGCTGCACCGCGCTGGCCAACTGGGACAAGCAGTTCGAGCTCTCCAGCCGCGGCGCGGTGCTCTGGCGGGAGACGGTCGGCGCGCTCGTGGCCCAGAACCCGGGCGCGCTGGACGCCGACGGGCCTCTGTTCGGCACGCCGTTCAGCGCCACCGACCCGACCCGCACCCCGCGCGGCGGGCCGGCGTCGCCGGACGCGATCCTCGACGGGCTGGCCCGGGCCATCCTGCGGATGCGGGCCGTCGGGCTGGCGCTCAACGTGCCGCTTTCCCAGGTGCAGTACACGATCAAGAACGGCCAGAAGATCCCGGTGCCGGGCTCGACGGAGAACATCGGCATCGCCAACATGGCGCAGTACGAGGCGGTGCCCGGCTCCTCGCTCGAGCCGTTCATTGACCCGGGCACGTTCGCCGACGGCAGCGACCTCACCGACAAGGGGTACGTGGTCAACTACGGGACCAGCTTCCTGCTGACCCTGGCCTACACCTCGAGCGGGCCGTCGGCCAAGTGCATCCTCACCTTCAGCGAGTCCGCCGACCCGGCCTCGTCGCACTACAGCGACCAGACGCAGCTGTACTCCCAGAAGAAGCTGCGCGACTGCCGGTACTCGGACTCGGCCATCTCGGCCGACACCCAGTCGATTGAGCTGGTCGCCGCCACCGCTTGATCGATATCTCGCTCTGTGGGCCCTGACCTGCTCGGCTGGTTAGCCGGGCGGTCAGGGTCTAGGGTTGCGTAGGCGGGCACACGGCGGTGTCGCACCGGGAGGTTGGCATGCAGGCCCAGGACCAGCCAATGCTTCCGATGGCAGCGACCGCATCCTCACCCTCCGTGTCCGTTCCGGCACCCATGCCGCTGAGCCCGTCCTCCTTCCGCTCCCGGGTCTCCCGGGTGAGCCGCACGCTCGCGCCCCGGTCCCGCCGCACCGCCACCGTCGAGGCGCCCGCGCTCGCCGCCCTCACGGGTGGGGGCGAGCACGACGACTGGTCGATCGAGCGGGTGCTCGCCGAGCGGGCGATCGAGCCGCTGTTCCAGCCGATCGTCGAGCTGCACTCGCTGCGGCCGGTCGGCGTGGAGGCGCTGGCCCGCGGGCCGGCCGGCAGCCGGCTGTGGCACCCGCGGCCGCTCTTCGCCGCGGCCGTCGCCGCCGGGCGCCTGGCCGAGCTCGACACGCTCTGCGCCGAGCGGGCGTTGGAGCTGGCCCGGGCCGCCGCCGCGCCGCCGCCGCTGGTGTTCGTCAACGCCGAGCCGGCCGTCGTCGACCAGCCGCCGTCGGCCCGGCTGCTGGAGCTGATGACGAGCGACCCGCCCTTCCGGATCGTGGTGGAGTACACCGAGCGGTCGCTGGCCGCCCGTCCGGCCGCGCTGCTGCAGCTGGCCGCCGCGATCCAGTCCCACGGCCACGGCCTGGCCCTCGACGACGTCGGCGCCGACCCGATGTCGCTGGCCTTCCTGCCGCTGCTGGAGCCCGAGGTGGTCAAGCTCGACCTGCAGCTGCTGCGCGCCCCGCACTCGCCCCGGACCGTCGAGGTGGTCGCCGCGGTGCACGCAGTGGCCGAGCGGACCGGCGCGCTTATCGTCGCCGAGGGCATCGAGACCGAGGACGACCTGGCCAACGCCCGTGCGCTCGGGGCCAACTGGGGTCAGGGACTGCTCTTCGGCGGCCCGGCCCCGCTCGCGCCCTTCGACGAGGCCGGCATCGCCGACACCGCCGACCTGGGCTCGGCCTCGCTGCTGCGCCCTTCCCGGCCCGGGCTGCACCTGCCCTCCGGCACGCCGTTCGAGGCGGCCGCGGCCCGGGGCAAGGCGCGTCAGGGCACCGCCGCGGCGTTCGCCGCCCACATGGATCACCTGCTGCGCCGGGCCCACCAGGACCACGGCGCCGGTGCGGTGGTGCTGGCGTCCTGCACCGACGCCGAGACCGCACTGTCGTGGCTGCCGTCGCTGCGCGGGCTCGCCGAGCGGGCCGCGTTCGTCGGCCTGGTCGCCCCGTTGGACCCGGCGGCGGTCGGCCCGGGCGTGCGCTTCGCCGCCGGCCCGGGCGCTGAGGTCGAGGAGTGCGCGGCGGTGGTCATCGCGCCGCGGTACGCGGCGGCGCTGTGCGGGCGCGGCGGCCACGAGTCGATCGCCTTCGCCCACACCGAGGACCGCGCGCTGGTCGCCTCCATTGCGCGCATCGTCCTGCAGCAGCTGCCCCGCTGACGTCCGCCCGCACTCGGGTGTCTGCCCGAGGCCGGGTGTCTACTTGAGACGCTCGTTGAGCCCCTCGACGAACTCCAGCACGCCCGGCGGGCCGTCCACGATGAGGTCGGCCCGCTCGGCGAGCCGGGGCACCTCGTCCGAGCCGCTGCAGACCTTGAGCCCGGCCAGGCCGGCCTCCCGCAGCCGCTCGACGGCGTCGAAGGCGGCCAGGTCGCCGAGGTCGTCGCCGAAGTAGGCGACCGCCCGGACCCGGTGCTGCTCGGCGATCGCCTCCAGCGCGTGGCCCTTGTCGATGCCCGGCGGGCGCAGCTCCAGGACCATCCGTCCCGGCTCCAGCGCCAGCCCGTGCCGGCCGGCCAGCTCGCGCAGCGGCTCGCGCAGCGCCTCGAAGGCCTGCTGCGGCTGGTCGGCCCGGCGGGTGTGCACCGCGACCGACATCGTCTTGTCCTCGACCGACACCCCGCGCAGCCCGGCCCGCTCCAGCAGCCCCGGCAGCTCGGCCCGGGCCGCCGCCACCCCGGGCAGGGCGGGCTCGGAGACCACCGACCGGCTGCCCCAGTCCCAGCGCTGCATGCCGTAGAGCCCGAAGATCGAGAAGTGCTCCAGCGCGGCCAGCTCCCCGAGCTCGCCCAGGCGCAGCACGTCGGCGACCGGCCGGCCGGTGATGATCGAGACCGATCCGGCCAGCTCGGCGAGGCGCCCGAGCGCGGCGACGACCCCCGGATAGGGCCGGGAAAGCCCCGGGTCGGCCACGATCGGCGAGAGCACGCCATCGAAGTCGAACGCGAGGGACGCCTCCTGCGGCCGGTCGAGGATCGCGGCCAGCCCGGCCGCACCTTCCGCCGTTCCGGGGCTTTTCAGCACCATGCACCGAAGGCTACCGGACGGCCACGGATGCCACCTATGACGTGGTGACGCGGCGCACAGCCGCATAGCTCGGCCCGGTTCCCCAAAGAATACTTTTCCGATAGGATTAGTTGCATGCACAGACTTGGGGCGACGGCGGCGACGCGATGAAGTTCCTGGCCATCACGCTCATCGTGAGCGACGGCGCGAAGCCGGCCCAGGAGCGGCTGCGCGAGGTCGTGGACAACGCGGTGCTGGCCGAGTCGCTCGGGTTCGACGGCTTCGGCGTGGGGGAGCGACACGAGCGGCCGTTCATCTCCTCCTCGCCGCCGGTGGTGCTCAGCCACATCGCGGCCCGCACCGCCCGGATCCGGCTCTTCACCGCGGTCACCACGCTCAGCCTGCTCGACCCGGTGCGGGCGTTCGAGGACTACGCGACGCTCGACAACCTCTCCGGTGGCCGGCTCGAGCTCATCGTCGGCAAGGGCAACGGGGCCGCGCAGGCCAAGCTGTTCCACGTCACCGCCGAGGACCAGTGGGAGCGCAACCGGGAGGGGTACGAGCTGTTCACCCGGCTGTGGCGGGAGGACCGGGTCACCTGGTCCGGCCGGTTCCGCCCGCCGCTGGAGGACGCCGAGACCTGGCCGCGGCCGCTGCAGCAGCCGATCCGGATCTGGCACGGCAGCGCGACCAGCCGGCAGTCGGTCGAGCTGGCCGCGATCCACGGCGACCCGCTTTTCTCGGCCAACGTGACGAACCCGGTCGAGCCCTACGCGCAGCTCGTCGCCCACTACCGGGAGCGGCTGGCCTTCCACGGCCACGACCCGGCCGCGGCCCTCGTCGGGGCCGGCTCGGCGGGCCTCTACGTGCACGAGCGGTCGCAGGTGGCCCTCGAGACGTACCGCCCGATCTTCGACGCCCGCCGGGAGACCTTCCGCCGGCTGGGGGTCGAGCCGGTCTTCCACAGCCTGGAGGACGCGATCGAGCGCGGCTCCATCCTGGTCGGCAGCCCGCAGCAGATCGTCGACAAGGTGCACCGCTACCACGAGCACCTCGGCCACGAGGTGATGCACGTGCAGGCCGACGCCGACGGGCTGACCGACCGGCAGCACCACGCCTCGCTGGAGCTCTTCCAGTCGGCCGTCGCCCCGGTGCTGCGCCGCGAGATCCCCAGCCGCCCGTTCCCGGCCGCGACCGCCGGGTAGGCGCGGCCCGGCGCTGTTCAGCGGCTAGCGGGGACGGCCAGCGTGACGGCGGCGGGGACGGCCTCGGCCTCCAGGCGCTTGAGCTTCTTGCGCGCCCCGCCGTCCAGCTCCACCAGCACGGGCTCGTCGAACTCGGCGTACACCTTGCGGGCACTGCCCATCCGCACGAAGGGCGACTTCTCGGTCCGGCCGGTCGCCATGCGGCCCAGCGTGCGGCCCCACTGCAGCGCATTGCGCGCGGTCGCCACCCCGACCTCCAGGCGCCCGTCGAAGGGGCTGGCGTCGTCGAACGCCTTGATGCCGCCCATGATCCGGCCGATGTTGCCCAGCAGCAGGCAGGTCGAGGGGCCCTCGAACGCCCAGTCCGCCGCCGAGGATCTTCTTCCGATGTGCCACCACCGCCACCCTCACAAACGCCGGGTACCCAGCCGCGGGGTCCGGCAATCGCGGTCACCGATGGCTACGATGAGCGGTTGATGGACGCCACCGACGACCTGTCCGCCCGGATCGACACGACCGTGGCCCACCCCGCCCGGCGGTACAACTACTGGCTCGGCGGGCGCGACCACTTCGCCGCCGACCGTGCCTCGGGCGATGCCATCGCGTTCGCCATGCCGGGCGTGAAGCTCATGGCTGTCGAGAACCGCGCGTTCATGGCCCGGGCCGTGCGATACCTTGCCCAGCAGGGCATCCGGCAGTTCCTCGACATCGGCACCGGCATCCCGGCCCCGAACAACACCCACGAGGTCGCGCAGTCCGTCGACCCGGCCACGCGCGTCGTGTACGTCGACAACGACCCGATCGTTCCCACCCGCGCCTGCGCCCTGCTGGCCAGCGAGCCGGGCGGCGTGAACGCGTACATCGACGCCGACGTGCGCGAGCCGCGCTCGGTCCTGGACCACCCGGACCTGCGGGCCACGCTCGACCTCTCCCGCCCGGTCGGCCTGCTGCTCGTCGCCGTGCTGCACTTCATCCGCGAGGACGAGGACCCACAGGCGATCATCGATGCGCTCACGGGGGCCCTCGCGCCCGGCAGCTTCATCGTCGCCTCCCACGCCACCTGGGAGTACCTGCCGGCGGAGGCGATCGCGGCGCTGATCGCGAACAACCGGGACGGGCGGTTCCAGCCGCGCACGGCGGCGCGCTTCGCCGAGCTGCTGTCCCGCTGCTCGCCGGTGCCGCCGGGGATGGTCTCCGTCGCGCATTGGCGCGCGGACGATGTCCCCGGGCCGCGCCCGTCGGCCGAAGACGTCGCCTGTCACGGACTCGTGGCCCGGATCGGCTGAGCCTCCGCCCACCGATGAAACGGGCGTAAGTCGCATATCGACATGTGCGGCGCTCCGTGCCGTTACTCGGAGCGGGCGATGCGGCCGCGCCGGCCACGTGTGGCGAGGGGTTGGCGGGCCGGAGCGCCGCAATGCCGGGCGGGACGCTGCCGCGGTCGGTGGCGACGAAGCGTTCCCGGCCGCCTCTGCCTCAGCCGACCAGGGCCGGCCGACGTGAGCGTCGCCGCGGACCGCTTTGGTGATGCAGCCGTCCACGGCCAGGTCCGTCAGCTGCGGTCTCATCCGAGCCGTGACGACGTACTCGAACACGAACCGGCGTATTCCCCCGGGGTATATACCGAGTGTATATCCCCGGTGTATGGTGTCCGGCATGAGCGTTCCTCTGACCCTGCTCGGCCTGCTCGAGCGCGAGCCCAGCCACGGCTACGACCTCAAGCGCGACTACGACACCTTCTTCGGCCGCGGCCGTCCGCTGCCCTTCGGGCAGGTGTACTCCACGCTCGGCCGCCTGGCCCGCGACGGCAAGGTCGTGATCAGCGAGGTCGAGGCCGGCGAGGGGCCGGAACGGAAGCGGTACGTCATCACCGAGCTCGGCGCGACCGAGGTCGACGCCTGGCTCACCCAGCCGGTCGAGCCCGAGCCGCACCTGCAGACGGTGCTGTTCTCCAAGGTGATGCTCTCGCTCATGCTGGACCGCCCGGCGCGGGAGTACCTCGACATGCAGCGCGCCGCGCACCTCAAGCGGATGCGCGAGCTGCACGAGATCAAGAAGGGCGACGACCTCATCGAGGCGATGCTCGCCGACCACGGGCTGTTCCACCTCGAGGCCGACCTGCGCTGGATCGACCTGACCGTCGCGCGCCTGGACCACCTCGCCGGGCTGGTGCGCCGATGAGCGCCCTCATCGAGGCCCGCGATGCCGTGCTGTCCTTCGGCGCCACCCCGGCCCTGCGTGGCGCGTCCTTCGAGGCGGGGCCGGGCGAGATCGTCGCCGTCATGGGGCCCAGCGGCTCCGGCAAGTCGACCCTGCTGCACTGCCTGGCCGGCATTCTCACGCCCGAGAAGGGCGAGATCCGCTTCGACGGGCAGCGCATCGACGGGCTCGACGAGCAGGCGCGCAGCACCCTGCGCCGGCAGCACTTCGGGTTCGTGTTCCAGTTCGGCCAGCTGGTGCCGGAACTCACGGTCGAGGAGAACGTGGCCCTGCCGCTGCTGCTCGGCGGCATCCGGCGGGCCGGGGCGCTGCGCCAGGCCTGCGGCTGGCTGGAGCGGCTCGGCCTGGAGGGCACACAGGGCCGGCGCTCCGGGGAGCTGTCCGGCGGGCAGGCCCAGCGGGTCGCGCTGGCCCGCGGCATGATCAACCGGCCCCGGGTGCTCTTCGCCGACGAGCCGACTGGGTCGCTCGACTCGCTCACCGGCGAGCAGGTCATGGACCTCATGGTCGCCGCCGCCCGCGAGCAGGGGACCACCGTCGTGCTGGTCACGCACGAGCCGCGGGTCGCCATGTACGCCGACCGGGAGGTCATCGTGCGCGACGGCACGGTGCACGCGCTGACCGCCGAGCGGAGCGGGTCGTGATCCCCTTCGGCCTGCGCCTCGCCGTGGCCGCCGGGCGGGACGCGCTCGTGCGGTTCGTGGTCCTCGCGCTCGCCGTGACCCTCGGCGTCGGGCTGCTGCTGTGTACCGTGGGCGGGGTCCGCGCCGTCAACGGCCAGTTCGACCGGATCGGGTGGATGAACCCGTCGCCCTACGCCGTGGGGTCCGCCGATCCCGTCGTGTGGGTGCACCGGTACGACTACTTCGACGGCCATGGCATCGAGCGCATCGACGTCGGCGCAACGGGCCCCCGCACGCCTGACGCGCCCGGACTGCCGCGGCTGCCGGGCCCGGGGGAGTACTACGTCTCCCCGGCCCTGCGCGACCTCATCGCCGCGAACCCGTACGACCAGCTCGCCGCCCGCTTCCCTGGCCACCAGGCCGGGCTGATCGGCGACGCGGCGCTGGCCTCGCCGGACTCGCTCGTGGTCGTCGTCGGGCGCACGGCCGGCGAGGTCGGCGGGATCTACGGGGAGCGGAAGGTCACCTCGCTGTCCAGCGAGGGCCACGATGTGCCGCAGGCCGCCCTCGACCTGGTGCTCTCGGTCGTGGCCGGCGGGCTGCTGTTCCCCGTCCTGATCTTCATCGGTACCGCGACCAGGCTCAACGCCACCCGAAGGGAACAGCGCTTCGCGGCCATGCGGCTGATCGGCGCCACCCCGCGGCAGGTCAGCACGCTCGCCGCGGTCGAGTCCACGGCCGCCGCGGTCATCGGCACGCTGCTGGGCTTCGCGCTGTTCCTGCCGCTGCGCTCGGCGATGGCGCAGTACGGGATGATCACCGGCCAGCGCCCGTTCTCGTCCGACATCTCGCCGGGCTGGCTCGGCGGCGTGCTCGTCGCGGTCGGCGTGCCGCTGGCCGCCGCCGTCGCGGCCCGCCTCGCCATGCGCCGGGTGCGCATCTCGCCGCTCGGCGTGGCCCGCCAGGTCACCCCGAAGCCGCCGAGCGCCTGGCGGCTGGTCCCCGTGCTGGCCGGGCTGCTGGAGCTGGCGTACTTCGTGGGTCGCCGGCCCCCGACCTCCAACGGGCAGACGGCGGCCTTCCTGCCCGGGTTCCTGCTGATCATGGTCGGGCTGGTGTTCGCCGGCCCGTGGATCACCATGGTCGGCGCCCGGTTCATGGCCCGCCGCGCCCGCCGGCTGCCCACGCTCGTCGCGGCCCGCCGCCTGGCCGACAACCCGCGGGCCGCGTTCCGCGCGATCAGCGGCGTGGTGCTGGGGCTCTTCGTGGTCAGCGTGGCCACCGGCGTGATCGGGACCATCGTGCAGGAGCGGTCGGTGCGCTACAACTCGCTCGCCAACGTCACGATGATGGAGCAGTTCGACTTCAGGGCCGGCGGCGGCAAGGTTCCGGACGAGCTGAAGGACCGGCTGCACGCCATCCCCGGGGTGACCTTCGTCCAGCCGCTGCGCTTCAACCCCGACCCTGTCCCCGATGAGCTGGGTGCCGTCATCGCGTGCGCCGATCTGGCGCGGATCCCGCAGTACGGCACGTGCGCCCCCGGCGCCGAGGTCGTCAGCGTCTACGCCAACCTGATCGGCTACGGCCGCGACCGCACCGGCGCCGGGTCCGTGACCGTCTGGCCCGCGACCGCGTTGCGCGCGGCGGACCTCGACGCCTTCCCGATCGGCATGCTGATCGTCGGCCTGGACGGCTCGACGGCGGCCCACGAGCGGGCTCGGACAGCGGTGGAGCTGGCCTTTCCCGACGGGGTCATGCCGGGCACCGACGTCGACTTCAGCGGGGACTCGCGCACCCAGTTGAACCTGTTCCAGCAGCTGGCCGACGTCATCATGCTGTTCAGCCTGCCGATCGCCGGCTGCAGCCTGGCGGTGGCGGTGGCGGCGGGCCTGGCCGAGCGCAAGCGCCCGTTCAGCCTGTTGCGGCTGACAGGGGTACCGCTGCGCGCGCTGCGCCAGGTGGTGGCGCTGGAGAGCGCGGTGCCGCTGCTCGCCGTCGCGGTGCTGGCCACCGGCGTCGGGTTCGCCGCGGCCCAGCTGTTCCTGAAGGCCCAGATGGGCTACACGCTGACCCCGCCGGGCTGGACCTTCTACGCGCTGGCCGCCCTGGGCCTGCTCATGTCGCTGGGCATCATCGGCTCGACCCTGCCGCTGCTGGAGCGCATCACCGGCCCGGAGACCGCCCGCAACGACTGACCCGGAATGCAATGACCGAGGGTCCCGCTTCCACGCCGAACCGTCGATGCCGGGGCGCGCGTCCGGGCGCTACCGTGCCCGCCGCGCCCCGGCCACGATGGGCGGATGCACATCGACCAGGCCACCCTGCAGGTCGGCGAGCTCATCCGCCAGGTCACGCACACCGAGATCCGCCTGCCCGAGCTGCAGCGCAGCTACGTGTGGCGGCCGACCCAGGTCGCCAAGCTGGTCGACTCGCTGTACCGCGGATTCCCCTTCGGCTCGCTGCTCTTCTGGCAGTCGGACGAGGAGCCGGCGACCCGGGCGATGGCGGTCGCCGGGGCGGTCGAGAAGCCCTTCAAGCCGCCGCTGTACCTCCTCGACGGCCAGCAGCGCCTCACCTCGCTGCACCGGGTCTTCACCGACCACCAGGAAGCCCAGATCGTCTTCCACGTCGAGAAGGAGCGCTTCCAGAACCAGAGCGCGGTCACCGAGGCCGATCCGAACTGGATCAAGGTGTACTCCCTGCTGCGCGGCGAGGAGTCGCTCATCTCGATGATCGGCCGGCTGCGTTCGGCCGGGTGCCAGCTGCCGGACCTGGAGATCGAGCGCCGCCTCTCCGCCGTGCGGGCGCTGGAGCGGCGCACGTTCCACGTCGAGATCCTCCGGGACTGCGACTACCACGACGTCTCCGAGATCTTCGTGCGGGTCAACAGCGCGGGCCGCCCGCTGAGCCGCGCCGACCTGGCCATGTCGACCCTGTCGGCAAGGTGGCCGGGCGTGCTCGAGAAGTTCCAGAAGGAGGCCGCCCACTGGCGCCACGCCGGCTACGGCGACCTCGACGTGGACTTCCTGACCCGCGCCTTCGCCGCGGCGCTGTTCGGCGGCGGCATGTCCTCCTGGTCCGTCAGCGACCTGAGCAAGGTCGCCGAGCCCGACCTGGCCCGCGCCTGGGACGTCGTGCAACGCGGTCTCAAGGCGCTGGTGCACCTGTTGAAGTCGGACCTTCGTCTGTCCCGGTCGGAGTCGCTTCCCTCGCTCACGGTGCTCATCCCGCTCGTCGTGCTGCTCGGCGAACGGCCCGACGAGCCGGTCGATGAGCAGACGAACAAGGCGCTGCTCTACTGGCTGCTCATCGCGACCGTGCGCGCCCGCTACTCGACCTCCTCCGACACCAACCTCACGCGGGACATCCAGGCGGTGCGCAAGCCGGAGCCGGTCCGGGGTCTGCTGCGCAACCTGGGCGTGCTGCAGGCGGTGCCGGCCATCACCCCCGACTCGATCGCCGGGCGCTCCAAGGAGAGCCCCTACTTCTTCCTGAGCCTCCTCGTGGCCCAGCGCCGGCGGGTGCGGGACTGGTGGTATTCGACCGAGATCATGCCCGGGGAGCAGGACTACCAGCTGCAATTTCACCACGTCCACCCGGTGGCCACGCTGGAGCGCTTCGACAAGGGCGAGATCAACGACCTCGCGAACCTGGCGTTCATCTCCCGCAAGGCGAACCTGAAGATCAGCGACCGCTCGCCGGTCGACTACTTTCCCACGGTCAACCAGGATCGATTGACCGAGCACCTCATCCCGGTGGCCGAGGACCTGCGGGCGGCCGAGGCGTTTCCGCGGTTCCTGGCCGAGCGGCGGCGGCTGCTGGCCGAGGCGATGACGGAGCTGCTCGCCTCGTTCCGGCCGGGCTGGCTCGACCAGCTGCCGAGCGCGCCGGCGACGAACAGCGACGGGTACAAGCTCACGATGGTGCTGTACGGCAGCGCCTGGATCCCCGGGACGCTCGTGCTCCATGCGTCCGGGGCCGGGGTGGCGTGGTCCGGGTCGACCGACATGGACGACTTCGTCGCGGCGATCACGGCGGCCACCCGCGGTCAGGACGGGGACGTGCGGATCAGCGACGAGCAGGTGCCCGTGCAGGTCGTGGAGGACGCGATCGAGGTGCCGATCGGGCCGTTCGTGGTGTCGGGGACCGCCCAGGAGTGGCTCGACATCATCCACCGGGAGCGGGCGGTGATGCAGGCGCCCGGGCGGATGCCGGCGGTGGAGCACAAGCCGTGGGCCGGCGAGCGGATCCCGCTGCCGGCCGGGAGCACGGACTGAAGAAGGGGCCGGGCTAGCGGTCCCAGCCGGCGCCGAAGGCCGAGGCCGGGCGGTTGAGCAGGCCCGCGGTGCCGGCGGCGATGTTCTTGCGCAGCTGGGCCTTCGACTTGGCGCCCTTCGACGTCACCGGCGGGCCGATCCGGTCGGCCAGCTCGCGCAGCCGCGGCAGGGGGAGGTCGCGGTCGCGGTCGATGAGGTACCGCTCGACCGCGTCCTCCTCGGTCAGCGCCTTGATGTCGGCGACGATGGCGTCGAGGTCGACCGGGTCCTTGGCCGCAGCCCGGGGCGGCCGGGCCGGGCCGCGGGCACCGGCGACGCCCTCGTCGTCGTTGCGGAACTCGACGTGCGCGCGGCCGTCGGCCAGGGCGGCGAGCTGGTCCTCGGTGAGCCTGCCGAGGAGCTTGCCGATCTCGTTCAGGGCGAGCGCGGCCAGCTGCGGGGATTGGGTCACGGTCACAACCTCTCGAGGGTCTGGAGCAGCTCGTCGACGCAGCCGTGCAGGTCGCCGCGGATCTCGGGCGGCACGCCGGTGGCGAGGATGGTGGGCACGCCGTGGCGGCCGGAGGCGGCGTAGGCGCTGCTGCGGTCCCGCACGAGGGTGCCGAAGACCTTCACGCCCAGCGCGGTCACCTCGTTGATGAACTGGGCCTGCACCTCGATCGGCTGGTTGCCGCGCATCTGCACCATCGTGAAGAGCACCTTCACCCGGGGCATCCGCATCGGCGGCTCGCCCTGGTGCTTGTTGTACTCCTTCGTCAGGTCCAGCAGCCGGCGCCCCATGTCCTGGATCGCCTCGGTGGACAGGAAGTCGGCCCGGGCCGGCATGACCATCATGTCGCTGGCCACCGACGCCATCTTCGTGGTCAGCGCGAAGGCGGGGGCGCAGTCGACCAGGATCACGTCGTACTTGGAAAAGGCCGGGTCGGCCAGGTCGTCGGCGAGGCGGCGGTGCAACGGCACGAACTTCGCGGCCTTGATGTGGCCGGTCTGGTCGACCGCGCCCGGCACGAGGACCTCGGCATCGACGATGAACGGGTCGGAGGGCACGAGGTCGAGCCGCCCGCCGGTGTTCTTGAGCAGGGCGTTGCACCGCTGCGGCGACAGGATGAGGTCGGCCAGCGTCTGGGCCCGGCCCCGGTCGCTGCTCTGCAGCCAGGCGCCGATCGTGCGCTTGGCCAGCACGAAGTCCTGCGTCTCCTGGACGGTGAAGAACGACTTCGTCAGGCTCGCCTGCGCGTCCAGGTCGATCAGCAGGACGTTCAGGCCGCGGGCGGCCAGGCCGGCGCCGAGATTGGCGGTGACGGTGGTCTTGCCGACCCCGCCCTTGTTGTTGACAACGGCCACGATCTTCAAGCGCTCACCTCCGCGGTCGGACACCACGCAGGACGCTAGAGGAATCCTCGCCTCCCCGGCACCGGCCCGGGGACGGCATCATCGGGGCCGAACGGCGGCGCCCCGCGAGCCGGTCAACGGATGTATTCCGGGTAATCGCGGGGCGCGTTCGCCTTGCCGGGCTCGGCGGGTCAGGCCTGCTCGGTCTCCTCGCGGCGCACCGGGCGCTGGTCGGCGTCGGCGGCGCTGGTGCTGTCCGGCTGGGTCGGCAGGGCCTCGGGCAGCTGGCGCGTCGGGACCTTCGGGTACTCGCCCGTGTCGGCGCCACCCGCGGCCGCCGCCATGACCGCCGCGGCGGCCAGGTCGGCGACCCGCTTCGCCTCGCGCTGGACGCGGGCGCGGACCTCCTTGGCGTGCCGCTCGGCCGAGTCGGCGGCCTGGCGGGCGTGCTCGAGGCGGGTCAGCTCGCTGGTCAGGCTCTGCTTGGTGTCGGCCAGGCGCTGCTGGAGCTGGTTGACCTCGCGGCCGAGCGTCGTGGACTCGCGGCGGGCCTCGCCGAGGTGCGTCTGGGTCGCCTCCAGCTCGGTCTGCAGCTGCGTGAGCGCCTTCTGCCGGGCCTGGATGTCCTGCTGTACCACGGCGAGCTGCTGCTGGTGCCGGGCGTTCTCCTCGTCGGCGCGCTTGCGCACGTCCGCGGCGTACTTCTGCGCGTCGGCGTGCAGGGCCGCGTTCTTCTGGTCGGAGGCCTGGCGCTGCTGGGTCAGGTCCCGCTCGGTGGTGGCCCGCTGCTCGGCCAGCTCCCGGTCGCAGGCGGCCTTGAGCTCCTCGATCTCGCGCTGCGCGGTGGCCTTCCACTGCGCCAGCTCCTGCTGGGCCTGGGCCCGGCCGGTCTTGACCTCCTGCAGCACCTGCTGGCGGGCGGCCTCGGCGAGCTGGTCGGCCTCGGCACGGGTCTTCTCCATGTGCTCGATGCTCTGCTCGTTGATCCGCTTGGCCTCGGCCTCGGCGCGCTCGTGCGCGGCCTCGCCGTCGGCGACGAGCTTCTCGGCCCGCTCCTTGGCCTCCGCGAGCGCCTTCTCGGCCGCGGCCTGGTGCTCGGCCGCCTTCTGCTCGGTGTTGTCGATGATGACGCCGGCCTGCTTCTCGGCCAGCGCGAGGATCTGGTCGACCATCGGCCCGAGGTGGCGGAACGAGGCCCGGTCCACGCGGGCCGGCCGCTGGCGCACCTCGACGATCTCGGCCTGCAGCTGCTTGAGCTGCGCCGTGAGCTCCTGGACCTGGTTGGTCAGCTCCTGGGCCTGCCCGGCGGCGCGCTTGCGCTCGGCGGTGAGGTTGTTGATCTGCCGGTCGAGCTGGTTGAGGTACTGGTCGACCTGGCGCTTGTCGTAGCCGCGCACCTGCTGCGTGAAGCTCGGGCGCGTGCCGGCATCGTCGCGCTGCGTTAGCAGATCCCCGCCGTGGGTCATGGGTGGATCCTCCATACGATCGGGAAGCTTGCGACGCCGACGCTCACGGACCGTGGCATACGGCCCGCCAGGACATCCAAAACGCTACTGAGGCTCTAGCGCAAGTCTCCGGTTTGCGATTCGGCTGCTTCGGCAGGATACGCGGCAAGCCCGTTTTTTCCGGATTTTTCCCGACGTGTCGTGCCGGCTCGTCCGGAGGTGTCGCACTGGTCTACCTGGATGCGTCGCCGGGGGCCGTTCGTCGCCGGTGCCGGTCCACGGCCGCCGGCCCGGCGCCCTACGCTGGTCGCCATGGCCGAACTCCCCGAGCAGATGGACCCTCGGCAGATGCGCGCCTCGGACGCCGACCGCGAGCGCGTGGCCGAGGTCCTGCGCGCCGCCGCAGCCGAGGGACGGCTCGACCTCGACGAGGTCGACGACCGACTGCACCAGGTGTACGCCGCCCGCACCTACGCCGAGTTGGAGCCCATCACCCGCGACTTGCCCGCGGCCCGGTCGGCCCCGATGGCGCTGGACGGCCTGCCGCCCCGCCCCGGCGAGGTGCCGGCCGCCGGCGGTGCGGTCGCGGTGATGAGCGGCTTCACCCGCCGCGGCCCGTGGATCCCGCCGCGCGTCTTCAGCTGCCTGGCCTTCTGGGGCGGCGGCACGGTCGACCTGCGCGAGGCGCGCATGCTGCACGGCGAGGTGAAGATCCGCGCCTTCGCGGTCATGGGCGGGGTGAACGTCATCGTCCCCGAGGACGCCGAGGTGCACGTGACGGGCATGGGCCTGATGGGCGGGTTCGGCCACGACGCGGCGGGTCCGGGCCGCCACGGCGCCCCGCGGATCGTCGTCACCGGCTTCGCCTTCTGGGGCGGCGTCGCGGTCGAGCGCCGCCGCCGCAAGCGCCGCGCCCCCGAGGCTTAGCCGCCGCGAGCGCCGCGCCCCCGAGGCTTAGCCGCCGCGAGCCCGGCGACCCCGAGGTCCAGCCGGCGCGAGCCGCGCGACACCGACCCGGCGGCGGGGCCGGCCACCCGTGCCGGTCCCACCGCTCCCGCGGGACGACCTAGGCTCTAGCCCCATGACGACGGTCGCGGTGCGCGGAGAGTCGGTGCGCGAGGTCGAGCCCGAGCTGGCTCAGTTCACGGTGGTCAGCACGGCCCGGGACAAGGACCGGGCCACGACCCTCACCCGGCTGCGCGAGCGGGCCGACGCCCTGCGCCAGCTGCTGGAGCGCCCCGAGTTTGCGGGCGCGATCGAGCGCCGGGAGACCGGCGGGCTGCACGTCTATCCGGAGGGCGGGAAGCGCGGGGAGCGCGTCTCGGCGTACAACGGCAGCGTTTCGACGACGGTCGTCGTGACGGACTTCGCCGCGCTGGGCGAGATGATGCTGGCCGCGGCCGCCCAGGACCAGACCCGCGTGAACGGCCCGGCCTGGTCCCTGCGTCCGGACAGCCCGGTGCACGCCGAGTCCCGCCGGGCCGCGGTGGCCGACGCCATCGCCCGGGCGCGCGAGTACGCGGCGGCCCTCGGCGCCGAGGTGGTCGAGCTCGTCGAGCTGGCCGACCCGGGCCTGAGCGGCCGGGTGGAGGCGGTGGCGACCTACCAGGCCTACGGGGCGCCGCGCGGCAAGTCCTTCGGCAGCGGCGGCGGCCCGGAGCTGGAGCTCGACCCGCAGTTGCAGCGCGTGTACGCCGCCGTCGAGGCCCGGTTCACGATCACCAGCCCGACGGCGCTGTAGCCCGGCGCCGGGGCCCGCCTCAGGAGAAGGCGGGCTCCTGCTCGGCCTCGATCTGCGCGTTCCAGGCCCGCTTGGAGGCCTGCCAGCCGTCCTCGTCGTGGCCGAGCCGCCAGTACCCCGAGATCGACATCCGCTCGCGCGGCATGCCCCGCTCGACCCGCAGGTAGCGGCGCAGCTCCTTGACGAACGTCGCCTCGCCGTGCACGAACGCGTGGCCCTTGGCCGGGTCGTCGCCGGCCGCGAACGGGTGGGCCAGGACCGCGGGGACGAGCGCGGAGCCGACGGGGCCGTCGCCGCGGTACAACCACGTGACCCCCGGGATGTCCTGCCGGTCGGCGGGATCGCCCAGCTCGACGAGCGCCACGCACGGTGCGCCCGCCGGCACCCGGGGCAGGGCGGCGGCGATGGCGGGCAGCGCGGTCTCGTCACCGGCCAGCAGGTGCCAGGCGGCGCCCGGGTCGGGGGAGTACCCGCCGCCGGGCCCGTTGAACTGCAGCTCGTCGCCGGGCCGGGCGCGCACCGCCCACTGGGCGGCCAGGCCGGAGTCGCCGTGCAGGACGAAGTCGAGGGTGAGCTCCCGCTCCCGCGGGTCCCAGGCGCGCACCGTGTACGTCCGGGTCACCGGCCACTGCTCGCGCGGGAACGTGGCGCGGATCGCGGCGGCGTCGAACGGTTGCGGGTACTGCACGCCGGGCCGCGGGAACAGCAGCTTGACGTAGTGGTCGGTGTGCTCGCCGGCGGCGAAGCGGTCGAGCTCGGGGCCGCCGAGGACCACGCGGTGCAGGTTCGGCGTGAGCCGCTCGCCCCGCACGACGCGGCCGGTGTGGGTCTGCGGTGTGGGCCGCTGCTGCGACGGCCCCGTCGGTTGGACGGACACGGGATCAGGGTAGCCTCCCCTTTCCCTCCGGCGCCGGTCCGTTCGCCCCGGGCTGCGTGGACTACAGCGCGGCGTCGAGCTGCTCGCGCAACCTGGCCTTCGGCCGGGCGCCCACCTGCTGCGAGACGACCTCCCCCGCGCGGAAGACGGCCAGCGTGGGCATCGCCATCACGCCGTACTTGCGGGCCGTCACCGGGTTGTCGTCCGCGTTGAGCTTCACGATGCGGACGCGGCCCTCGTACTCCGCGGCCAGGTCGTCGAGCATCGGGGCGATGCGGTGGCACGGCGGGCACCACTGCGCCCAGAAGTCGACGAGCACCGGCACGTCGCTGTCCAGCACCTCCGTCGCGAACGTCGCGTCGGTCACCTCGGCGGTCATCAGTTCTCCCATTCGTCCTTGGCCTGGGCCAGCTCGCGCTCGACCAGCGCCCTCGCCGCCTGCAGGCGGGCGATGCAGCCGTCCAGGTCGTCCAGCTTTCTCGACAGCACATCGATCGACCCGGGGCACTCGGCGCCGGTGGCGCGGCCCGAGCGCAGGCACTCCACGAACGGGCGGGTGTCCTCCAGGTTGAAGCCGATCTCCAGCAGAGATCGGATCTCCCGGACCAGGCGCAGGTCGATCTCGTCGTACTCGCGGTAGCCGTTGGAGGTGCGCCGGGCCTCGAGGAGGCCGTGCTGCTCGTAGTACCGCAGCGACCGGGTGCTCGTGCCCGTCCGCTCCGCCAGCTCGCCGATCCGCATGCAGCCGACGGTAGACCTTGACGCCCATGTCAAGGCTAGTGCGAACAGCTATTCGGACAGACCCTCGATGCGGCGGGCGTGCTCGATCATGCCGTGGATGGCCTCCAGGCTGGGGGCGGACAGGCCCGCGGCGCGCAGGGCGACCGCGCGCACGGCGCTGTCGCGCAGGGCGGCCAGCAGGTCGAGCTGCTCCTCGGTGCGGCGCACGGTGGCCGGGTCGTCGTCGAGGAAGTAGGCGGCGTTGACCCCGAAGAACTCGGCCAGGGCCTCCAGGTGCCGCTTCGTCGGGTTGTCGCGCACGCCCTTGCGCAGCTGCCACACGTACGTGTGCGAGATCATCACGCCGCGGTCGCGGATGGCGGCGGCGACCTCCTCGTACGTGTACTCGCCGCGGCCGGCCGGGTGCACGGTGCGGAACAGGCGGTCCAGCTTGCCGGCCAGTGTCGGTTCACTCATCGCATCAACCCTTGACAATCCCACCGCATCGGTGGAATCTCCATCATAAGCTCAGATTTATGGGCTCTGGCGCGTCATCAACTCAGATTGACGATGCGGGGGGTGTCGGGCGGATCGTTGTGGCCGGGCACTGAGACGGGGGTGGCCACAACGCTTCCAGCCGCCAGCAGGGCCCGCGCCTGATCCACCAGGTCGGCGTCCGCGGGCATGGCGGCGTCGAAGCGGTCGTGGTGCAGCCCCAGCTCCCACTGCGCGTCCCGGATCTCGATGATGCGGCGGTACAGCCGCAGGTCCACGCTTCGCACGGCCAGCAGGTCGGCCACGCGCCCCGGCGGATCGCCCAGCACCACGTGCGGTACCGATGCCACCGCCGACGCCCACAGCGGACGCAGCCGCTGCAGGGCCGCGTAGCGCGCCGCCCACCGTCGTAGCCCGCCCAGCGCCGGCAGGGCCGCCCCCGCCGCGAAGAGCAGCAGCATCGCCGCCAGCAGGCTGCGCGAGGCGCTCTGCGCGGCCGGGCCGTTCAGCGCGTCGCTGCCCAGGGCGTTGCTGACCTGGAACGCCACCCGGTTGAGTATGAACAGCAGGCCGACCAGCGCGCCGGCGGTGAGCAGGCGCAGGCCCAGCCGCAGCGCGCCCCGCCCGGCCCGCCCGGCCGCGGGGTGGAACAGCGCCAGGCAGCAGGCCCGCCCGACGAAGAGGCCGAACTGGGTGAGCACCGAGTAGGCGGTGACCGCCGGCGTGCCGGCCCGCTCGGCCACCAAGTCGCCGCGGGCCGGGCTGCGGGGCACGGCGAGGAAGAGCCCGATCATCCCCGTGCCGGCCGCGGCCAGCAGCGCGTAGGCCCACCGGCGTAGGCGGGGGCGGTCGGCGACCGGGCCGGGCAGGAGTCCGGTGAGGTGGACCATCGCCACGGACGCCGCGACGGTCGCGAGGTTCTTCAGCGGTACCGACACGTCGGCCACGTGCAGCAGCCGGTCCGTGGCGAACGAGATCTCCCGCCGGTTGACCGTGAACGAGATCGTGACGAGCAGCGCGACCAGCCGGATGGCCCGCCCGCGGGGCGGCTGCGGCGTGACGAAGCGCCAGACCGTGAACGCCCAGAACGCGGCGAGGACGAGGAACTCGAGGGTGTCAGCGAAGGCCATGCCCCGGCCCCGGGATGAGCGCCTCCTGCAGCCCCCGCAGCAGCGGGTCGCCGGCACTCCCGCTCCAGGCGCCGCAGTCCCACGGCGGCCAGGTACGCGCCGGCCCCAGAGACGCCGAACGGTGCGCCGCGGCACGTTGCCACGGCGCACCGCAGGTCGGGTCAGACGGTTCGCCGCAGCTCGTCGGCGAGCAGGTGCGCGGCCCGCGTGGCGACCAGCCGGCCGTTGTGCGCGAGCATGAGGTCCTCGACGGCGCAGGCCGGCGGCGCGTGCTCCAGCGCCGCGGCCAGCTGCGGGTTGGCCCGTCCCCACTTCTGCACCGCGGCGACCACCTCGGCCTGCACCGCCTCGGGGGCCGCCGGGCCGGTGAGCGCGTCGATCATCCGGTCCCGGTAGGGCCAGTACGACCAGACCTTCGTCTCGTCGATGAGCTGGGCGACCGCGTCCCCGCGCTGGTAGTGCAGCGCCAGCAGCGTGGACTCGTTGCGCCCGTCGTTGATGAAGGCCTCGAGGAGCGGGTGGCGGGCGTGCGCACCGGCAACCTCGTAGAAGGTGCTGCGGCTGCCGTGCGGGGCCGCCGTCTCGACGATGTTCTTCCAGTTGATCTGGGCGGTCGGCGTGGTGGTCACGAGGGCGGCGACCGCCCGGAAGTAGACGGTCTTCGTCCGCCAGTGGCTGCGCTTGGCAGTCGGGTTGGCCGACAGGCGACGGTGCCACCGGGCGACGACGGTGTTGCTCAGATCCGGGGTGACCGTCAGGCTTGTCAGGGTCGTCGTCATCATCGCGGTCCTGTCTCCTGGCTGTCGTAGCGGGCGTCTCTTGAGACTGGCCGCCCCCGTGCGGCGTGGATATCCCGAATGTGCGTGGTCTTCGCGCTAGCCCCTGCCGCTGACCAGGTCCAGCACCGCGTCCCAGTCGCGCGGGGCGGCGTCGGCGCACCAGGCGACGTGGCGGTCCGGGCGGACGAGCACCAGCGGCCGGTCCCAGCCGGCCCGCACCGCCGGGTCGGCGACCGGCAGGTGCCGCACGGGGATGCCCCGCCCGGTGGCCGCGGCGGCCAGCCGCGCCCCCGTGGCGTCGCGGGTGAGGTCGACGAGGGTCAGCTCGGGGCCGAAGCGGTCGGCCAGCGGGTCGCCGCCGCCCAGCCGCACGTCCGGGGCCAGCCCGCCCGCGCGGACCGCGGCGTCGGGCGTCGTGCCCGCGAGCATCCCGTCGTGCCAGACGACGGCCGAGGTCGCGTGCCGGGCGGGCAGCCCGCCGGCGTCGGGGCGGTGCGCCTCCTGCCGCAGCACCCCGGCCAGCAGCTCGGGGGCGGCGCCGGCGGCGGTGAGCCGGCCGAACCGGCGCCGGGTCTCCTGCGCCCGGGCCAGCAGCTCGCGGTCGAGCAGGGCGCGCGGGCGGCGCTCCGCCTCGTAGCTGGCCAGCAGGCCCGGCCCGCCCCAGCCGTTGATCTCGGCGGCGAGCTTCCAGCCCAGGTCGACGGCGTCGGCCAGGCTGGTGTCGAGCAGCTCGCCGGCCGGATGGAAGCGGTGCGCGGCCTCGCCGGCCAGGAAGACCGGCCCGCGGCGGTACACCGTGGCGACCGCCAGCGCGTCGTCCCACTGGACCACGCCCAGGATCTCCGGCACCTCCAGGGCGGCGCCGAGCCGGTCGCGCAGCATCGCCACCGGGTCGGTGGTCACCGGCTCGTCGGCGCCCAGCGGCAGGTGGGCCACCCAGCTGTCGCCGTCGCCGCGGCTCACGCAGGTCAGCCCGCCGACCACGACGGTGGTGCGGGGCCGGTCGGCGGCCGGTAGCCGTGGGTCGGTGCTGCGGAAGAACACCGAGCAGTGCTGGACCGGGTGGCCGAGCTGGTCCATCGGCACCTCGAGGCAGCGCCGCACGGTGCTCTGCGCGCCGTCGCAGCCGACCAGGTGCCGGGTCGCGACCGCGTGCCGCACGCCGCTTCGCACGTCCAGGACGTTGGCCATGGCGCCGCCGGGCTCCATCCGCAGGCCGGTGAACGTCCAGCCCTCGCGCAGCTCGATGAGCGGGTGCCCGCGCAGCTCGTCGCGTAACCGCCGGGTCAGCTCGGCCGCGCCGATGCGGTGGTCGGGCTCGCCGGCCGGGATCCCGGCCGCGACCAGCACCGGTGCGTCGTCGAGGCGGGTCCGCCACTCGACGTCCCCGGGCCCGCCGTCGGGGCCGGCGCCGTACTTGCGGACCAGGTCGGCCAGGCCGAGCCGGCGCAGCAGGTCCATCCCGGGGCCGGTGACCCGGTCGACGCCCGGGTGGCGGGGCGGCGCGACCGCGCGCTCGACGACCAGGCAGGGCACGTTGTGGTGGGCGAGCTCCAGCGCCAGCACGGCGCCGGCGGGGCCGGCCCCGACCACGAGAACCTGGGCGCGCAGCGCGGCCGCCGTCACCGATCCACCACCATGGCTCGTCCCCCAGTCGTCCGGACCCGGCGACCGCAGCGTCGCCTAAGTCATGCTCGGGTCCGGCGAGGGAAACGCGGTATCACGCGTTCACGTGGTTAGGGCCTGTTATGCAGCGGGCCCCAGGCGATCGCGGGCGACCAGCTGGGCCAGCTCGACGCGGCCGCGCAGGCCGAGCTTGGTGAAGATCTTGCGCAGGTGGCTGTCGACGGTGTGCCGGGAGAGGAAGAGCTCGGCGGCCACCTGCCGGTTGGTGAACCCGTCGGCGACCCACACGGCCACCCCGAGCTCGGCCCGGGTCAGCTGGTGCAGCGGCGAGCCGGGCCGGAACGCGGCCGCCTCGGACGTGGCCTTGGGGCCGCCGAGGGCGAACTCCAGGCGGCGGCGGGCCCGCTCGGCCCGGCACTCGGTGACGATCGCGATCGCCTCGGTGGCCCAGGCCCGGCCCTGCTCGGGGTCGGCGGCGTTGAGCGCGGCGTCCTCGAGGGCGCCGGCCAGCGCGAGCCGGCGCGGGGTGCGGCGGAAGCGCTCGACGGCCGCCCGCAGCAGCCACGGGTCGCCGGTGAGGAGGCCCTCGGCGTGGTCGGCGGCGGCGGCGAGGGAGATCACGCCCGGGTTGCGCTCGGCGAGGCGGCGGGCGGCGGCGACGGCCACGCGGGCGCGGGCCTCGTCGCCGGCCTTGGCCGCGATGTGCACGAGGGCGGCCGCGGTGGCCGGGTCCTGGGCGATGAGCGCGGGCCGCGCGGGCAGCGCGTCGTACATGCCGGCGAGGGTGGCCAGCGCGGTCCCCGGCCCGGCGACGGCATCCTGCAGCACGCCCTCGCTCCACGTGATGTCCTCGGGCGCCGCGGTGGTGCCGGCCGCCGTGCGCCGCTGCAGGTGGGCCAGGTGCGCCTGGGCCTGGGGCAGGTCGCCCTGCAGGACGGCGAGCCTGGTCAGCATTCCCAGCAGTGGTACGGCAAGCGCGTAGGCCGTCATGTTCAGCGCCACGGCCACCCCGGCCTCGGCCTCCGCCACGGCGTCGTCGAGCTGACCGCGGGCCGTGAGCAGCCCGGCGTGGTAGTAGTGCCACAGCGGGGTCGACCAGGCGGTGCCGAGCCGTTCGGACGTCTCCCGGCCGCGGCGGTACGTCTGCTCGGCCTCGTCGAACCGATCCAGCCCGGCCTGGGCGCTGCCGAGCCAGATGCGCGGGTGGCGGTGGATCGCGTCGCCGCGGACCCTGTCGGCGATGCCGGTGGCCCGCTCGGCGTGCCCGTGCGCGTCGTCGAGGCGCCCCTCGGCCTGAGCGGCGAGGCTGCGCGCGGTGAGGCCGAAGACGCTGGCGGCGTACTCCCCGGTGCCCAGCCCGGCCTCGGTGGCCCGCTCGCCGTCCTCGTCGGCGCCGCGCAGGTCGTCGCTGTAGAAGCGGGCGTGGGCGCGCACCGCGTGCAGCTTCGCCCGCACCGAATCGGGCACGTCCGGGACGGCCAGCGCGCGGTCGGCGTACTCCACCGCGGTCCGGTTCTGCCCGGCGTGCTTGAACGCGTCGGCGAGCCCGAGCAGCAGCTGCGCCTCGGTGCGCGGGTCCAGGCCGGCCAGCAGCGCGGTCTCGCCGAGGTCGTGCGCCCGCTCCAACCGGCCGGCCGAGGCGAGCAGCCCGACCGCGTCGGCGATCAGCCGGACCCGGCCGGGGTCGTGCTCGCCGATCACGTCGAGGGCGTGCAGGATCAGGTCGGCGGCGGTGCTGGGCGCGGCCGGGGCCACCTCGAGCGCGGCGTCGTGCAGGATGGTGACCGCCTCCGCGCTGCCCGAGCGCCCGGTCTTGAGCAGGTGCTCGGCCACCTCGATCGGGGAGCGACCCTCGGCCCGGGTGATCGCCGCGGCCTGCCGGTGCAGCATCGTGGCGACGGCGCTGTTGAGCGTGCCGTAGACGGCCAGGCGGACCAGGTCGTGCACGAACGTGAGCCCCTCGCCGTGGTCGACGAGGATCTTCGCCGTGGTCGCCTCCTTGATCCGCTTGAGCAGCGTCGCCGGGCGCACCTCCAGCAGCTGCGCGACCGACTCGACGCCGAAGGGCCGGCCGAAGACCGAGGCCGCCTGCAGCAGCTCCTGGGCGTCGCTGGACAGCCCGTGCAGCATCTGGTCGACGATCGTGATGAAGCTCGACGGCAGCTCCTCGCCGACCACCGTGGCCACCCCGTCGGCGACCACGATCTGGCCGGTCAGGTGCAGGGTGCGGACCAGCTGCTCGACCTGCAGCGGGTTGCCGTCGCAGAAGCCGGCCAGGGCGAGCACCGTGTTGTCCACGTCGGCGCCGACCACCTGGGCGCAGAGCCGGCGCACGGCGTCGTCGTCGAGCGCGCCGAGCACCACGTGCTCGTGCCCGTCGCGCACCAGCCGCTCCATCAGCTGCTGCCCGGGCGTGCCGGTCGGCGCCGGGCGGTGCGCGAAGATCCAGCGCACCGGCGAGGAGGCCAGCGCCGGCACCAGCTCGGCCACGGCCAGGGCGGACAGCTCGTCCATCCACTGGGCGTCGTCGATCACGATGACCAGCGGGCGCTGGGCGGCGTAGTCCTCCAGCGCCGCGCCGAGGCGTTCGATGATGCGGTACTGCGCGTCGCCGTCCTCGCGGGTCCAGTCCACGGCCGGCTGCAGCTGCTGCAGCGCGGACTGCAGGGTGATGAGCGGGGCCGCCTTGTCGAGCTCGAACGCGGCCCGGGCCGCCACCGCCACGCCCCGCCGCTGCGCGCACTCGGCGGTCGCCCGCAGCAGGTGCGACTTGCCGATGCCGGACGAGCCGGTGAGGACCGTGCAGCCGCCGAAGCCGTCCGCGGCGCCGGTCACCGCTCTGCGCAGGACAGCGAGCTCGCGGTCTCGTCCGAACGTGGCCGAGTGTGGCAGCGTCAGCGGAATCACCCTCGATGTCATTGAGATGAATGGCGGTCTGCTGATTCTCGCGGCCGTTGAAGATCCACTTGAACAGCCTTTCGGGGGACCCTGGCGAACCCGGACGGCATCGGCCGTAGGACCGATTCAGTCCTGCTCGGGGCCACCCGGCGCCGGGTCGAGGATTTCGGCCAGGAGTCGCCGGAGGATCTGCGGGCCGCGCTCGGTCAGCACCGACTCGACGTGGAACTGGATCGATCGCACACCGGCCAGACGCAGTGCGTGCACGGCGCCGGTGCGTGCGTCCCGCAATATCCCGATCCGTTCCGGCCCGCCGTCACGCACCGTCGCCACGTGAATGGCATTCACGCGGCGGTCGGGCGCGTCGCTCACGGCCACGAACGTGTTGTAGAAGCCCACCGTGCCGAATCCGGGGACGCGCCGCGGCACGCCCTGGGCCGGCTCGGTCAGGCGCCGGATGGGCAGGCCGCACTCGTCGGCGAGCACCTGGTGGCCCAGGCACACGGCGAGCATCGGGGTGCGCTCCTCCAGCAGCCGCCGCACGATCCCGTGCAGCGCGTCGATGCGCGGGTCGGTGCGGTCGCGCGGGTCGCCCGGCCCGGGGCCGACCACGACCGCGTCGTAGCCGTCGCGCAGCTTGGTGTCCACGTCGACCGTCAGGCCGAGCGCCTCGGTGAGCCGGGCCAGCATCGCGGTGAAGTCGTCCTCGGCGTCGACGACGAGCACCCGGCCGGACAGCGGCGGCAACGCGACCGGGCGGCCGAGCCAGAACGGGGACAGGCCCGCGTTGCGCCGCCGCAGGGCGCCCTCGACCTTGGGGAGGGCTGTTCGTCGTACCGCTGCCGGGTCTTGCTCCTGACCCAGCGCGGCGAGCAGCGCGGCGGCCTTGACCCGCGTCTCCGCGGCCTCCGCGGCCGGGTCGGAGTGGCGCACCAGCGTCGCCCCGACGCCGATGACCAGGCCGCCGTCCGCGTCGATCTCGGCGGTGCGGATGATCAGCGCCGAGTCCAGGGTGCCGGGGCCGAGCAGCGCGACCGCGCCGCCGTAGTGGCCGCGGCCGGTGCGCTCGCGGGCGGCGACCACCCGGCAGGCGGCGGTCAGCGGGCTGCCGGTCACCGTCGGGGCCGGCATCGTGGCCCGCAGCACCTCGGCCGGCCCGAGCGCGGTCCGCCCGTCGATCACGTACTCGGTGTGCGCCAGCCGGGACATCGGCCGCAGCCACGGCCCGCGCAGCCGGGCGCCGCCCGGGCACACCCGGGCCATCATCTTGAGCTCCTCGTCGGCGACCATGTACAGCTCCTCGGTCTCCTTGCGGTCGGCGAGGAAACGGCGCAGCCCGCGGGCGGTCGGTCCGCCGGGCGGGTAGCGGTAGGTGCCGCTGATCGGGTTCATCGCGGCCACCCCGCCGGCCAGGCGGGCCTGCGCCTCCGGGGTCGCGCCGAGCAGCGTCCGGCCGCCGCCGTGCACCAGGAACGTCCAGTAGGCGCCGCGCTCGGCCAGCAGCAGCCGGCGGAACGCGGCCAGCGCCAGGCGCGCGGAGAAGCCCGGGATGCTCGCGCGGTAGGCCCGGCGGATCACGAAGTTGGAGCCGGTGCCGCCGCCGATGTCCTCGGCGACGACCCGCCGCACGATCGCGGCGTAGGCCTCGTCGTCGAGGTCGAACCGGCCGCCCTCGACCCGCACGGGGTCGTGCGGCAGCAGCTCGAGGGCCTCGGCCACCGGCAGGTCGGCCCGCTCGGCGGCGGCGAAGGCGAGCAGCGGGGCGCCGTCCTCGATGCAGGGCAGGCCGGCGTCGGCGATGGCGCGGTACGGCAGCGCGGCCACGATCTCGGCGGCCACCGGCCGGTCGGGCAGCTCGCCCAGGGGTGCTCCGGTGCGGATCTCCACCCGGTCGCCCCGGCGGATGAGTGCGAACGCCTCGGCGTCCCCGGCGGCGATTCGGTCCAGCAGCGGCATCATGGTCCCCACGCTGGCAGTCCCCGCGCGTGGGCGGCCACTACTCATTGAGGTAGTGGGCCGTGTCCGGGCCCGTGGCTAGCGTCGGCGACGTGGCTCACAACGACACCTTCGCCCGCCGGGTGCGGCTCGACCGCCTGTACCGCAACGGATCCGGCGGCCTCCTCGTGGTCCCGCTCGACCACCCGGTCAGCGGCGGCCCGAACCTCCACAGTGGACGCCACGGCAGCCTCGACCGGCTCGTCGGCGAGCTCGCCGGCAACGGCGCCGACGCCGTGGTGCTGCACAAGGGCGCGCTGCGCCACGTCCAGCCCCGCTGGTTTCGCGACCTGTCCCTCATCGTGCACTGCAGCGCCGGCACCGGCCTGTCCGACCCGGACGACAAGGTGCTGGTCTGCGGCGTCGAGGAGGCGCTGCGGCTGGGCGCCGACGCGATCAGCGTGCACGTCAACGCGGGCGCCGCGACCGAGCCCCGGCAGCTGGCCGACCTCGGCGCCGTCGCCGCCGCCTGCCAGGACTGGGGCGTGCCGCTGCTGGCCATGGTGTACGCCCGCGGCCCCGGCATCACCGACGGCCGCGCGCCGCGCCTGGTCGCGCACGCCGCCACCATCGCCGCTGAGCTCGGCGCCGACCTGGTCAAGACGGTGCTGCCGCGGGCCGGGGCGGACCTCGAGGCGCTGATGGCCGGCTGCCCGATCCCCGTGCTGGCCGCCGGCGGCGACGCCGCGGACGGGGCGGCCACCCTCGGCCACCTCGCCGAAGCCATGCGGGCCGGGGCCGGCGGGATCGCCGCCGGCCGGCTCGTCTTCACCAACCCCGACCCGGCCGCCGTGCTGCGCCGGCTCGCCGCCCTCGTCCACGACCGCGCCCCGGTCCACAGCCGGTGAGCGAAACCACCGTTCGTTCACGACCGCGCCCCGGCCCACAGCCGGTGAGCGAAACCACCGTTCGTTCACGACCGCGCCCCGGCCCACAGCCGGTAACCCCGGCCACCGGCCGGTGAAGGGAATCCCACCGTGAAGCAGTGCTGGCTCGACATCCGCTCCGCCGACGACGCCCTGAAGTCCGCCCTGTGCCAGGAGGCCATCCACCGCGGCTTCGACGCGATCGTCGCCGCCGACCCGGCCGACCTCGACGGCCTGCCGCCGACCGTGACCAGGGTGCTGCTGCCCGGCCCGGGCGGCGCGCCTTCCGACATTCCCGAGTACATCGACCTCGTGCTCGGCTCGAAGCAGGGCGCCTACGTCGAGGTGGTCGACGCCGAGACGCTGGCCGAGGCCTGCGAGAGCGTGGTGCGCGACCCGGTGACCGTGGTGCGCTTCGCCGACCCGACCAACATCCCCCTGGAGATCGTGCTGGCCGCGGCGGCCGACGCCGGCGGGGTCTGCATCACCGTGCTGGACCGGCCCGAGGAGGCCGCCGTGTTCCTCGGCGTGCTCGAGCACGGCCCGGACGGGGTCATGATCGCCCCCACCGCGCCCGGCGAGGCGGGCCGGCTCAAGGACGCCGTCGAGCGCCGCTCGCCCGACCTCGCGCTGACCGAGCTGACCGTCACCGGCATCACCCACGCCGGGATGGGGGAGCGGGCCTGCGTGGACACGTGCACGTACCTGGCCCAGGACGAGGGCATCCTGGTCGGCTCGCGGGCCAAGGGCATGGTGCTGTGCGTCAGCGAGACGCACCCGCTGCCGTACATGCCGACCCGGCCGTTCCGGGTCAACGCCGGCGCGATCATGTCCTACACGCTCACCGAGGACGGGCACACCCGCTACCTCAGCGAGCTGCGGGCCGGCGGCGTCGTGCTGGCCGTCGGGGCGGACGGGCGGACCCGGCCGGTCGTCGTCGGCCGGGTGAAGATCGAGACCCGGCCGCTGCTGTCCGTCGACGCCGTCTCCGACAGCGGGGAGCCGGTCAACCTGATCCTGCAGGACGACTGGCACGTGCGGGTGCTCGGCCCGGGCGGCAAGGTGCTCAACTCGACCGCCCTGCGCCCCGGCGACCGGCTGCTGGGGTACCTGCCCCAGCGCGAGCGGCACGTCGGCTACCCCATCGACGAGCTGTGCTACGAGCAATGATCGTCGACTTCCACGCGCGCCTGAGCCCCGGCCCGGGCGCGCTCGACGCCCTCCTCGGGGCGCTGGACTCGGCCGGGGTGGACCGGGCCGCGGTCTGCGCCGGCGGCCTGGTCGACCTCGACCGGCTCTCCGTGCAGATCGTCGACGGCGGGCGGAGCGAGGCGCGGGCCGACAACGAGGGGGTCCGCCGGGCGTGCGCGGCGTCCGGCGGCCGGCTGGTGCCGTTCTTCTTCGCCGACCCGGGCCGCGACGCCGCCGAGTACGCCGCGGTGGCCTCCGGGTACCGCGGCCTGGAGATCTCCCCGGCGGTGCACGGGTTCCGGCTCGACGACCCCGGCGTCGACGAGCTCGCCGCCGTCGCGGCCCGCCACGGCCACCCGGTCTACGTGGTGTGCCTGGGCCGCCCGGGCACCCGCGCCGAGGACCTGGCCGCGCTGGCCGGCCGGCACCCGTCGGTCACCTTCGTGTCCGGCCACTGCGGGCACACCGGCCTGGACGCGGCCGGCCTGACCCGCCTGGCCGGCGTGCCCAACGTCGCCGTCGAGCTGTCCGGCTGCTTCACCGCCGTGGCCCGCCTGGCCGTGCGCCGCCTCGGCGCCGGCCGGGTGCTGTTCGGCACCGAACATCCCCTGCAGCACCCCGCCGTCGAGGTGGCCAAGCTGCGCGCGCTCGGCCTCCCGCCGGGCGAGCACGCGCTGGTGGCCGGCGGCAACGCGCTGCGCCTGCTGTCCTTGGAGGACCGATGAACCTGCCCCAGATCGGCGACTGGGCCGATTTCGACGGCCTCGCCCGGTTACAGCGCGACCGCCTGCCGGCCGTCCTGGCCGCGGCCGAGCGCTCGCCGTTCTACCGCAAGCGCGGCGTCGGGCCGCTGGAGGAGCAGCCGCTCACCACCAAGCAGGACCTGCGCGACGCCTACCCGTTCGGGATGCTCGCCGCCGACCGCGCCGACCTGGCCACCTACCACGAGTCCAGCGGCAGCACCGGCGACGCGACCGCCTCCTACTACACCGAGGCCGACTGGGTCGACCTGGCCGAGTGCTTCGCCCGCAAGTGGACCGGCATCACCGCCGCCGACACCATGCTGGTGCGCACCCCGTACGCGCTGATGATCACCGGGCATCTCGCCCACGCCGCCGCGCGCCGGCACGGGGCCACCGTCGTGCCGGCCGACAACCGCTCGCTGGCCACCCCGTACTCCCGGGTCGTGCGCCTGCTGCACGACCTCGGCGTCACGCTCACCTGGTCGCTGCCGACCGACGCGCTGCTGTGGGCGGCCGCCGCCCGGATCGCCGGCTATCGCGACTTCCCGGCCCTGCGCGCCCTCTTCGTCGGCGGCGAGCCCGTCGGCCCGGCCCGCAAGGCCCGCATCGCGCGGATCTGGGGCGCGCCGGTGGTGGAGGAGTACGGCGCCACCGAGACCGGCAGCCTGGCCGGCGAGTGCGAGCACGGCACCATGCACCTGTGGGCCGACCGGGCGATCTTCGAGGTCCAGGACCCGGCAACGGGCGAGCTGAGCCCGCAGGGCCGCGGGCGGCTGGTCGTCACGCCGCTGTTCCGCGAGGCCATGCCCCTGCTGCGCTATGCCATCGAGGACGAGGCCGAGGTGTCGTACCGCGAGTGCCCCTGCGGCTGGCACCTGCCCGCCGTGCGCATCCTCGGCCGCTCGGCGTTCGCCGCCGGGGAGCTCACCCAGCTGGGCCTCGAGGACCTCGTCTTCGGCCTGCCCGACGACTTCGGCGTCTGGTTCTGGCGGGCCCGCGCCGACGGCGACCGGCTGCGCGTCGAGATCGAGGTGGCCGACCGCTGGCGCAGCGCGGCCGTGCACACGCTCGGCGCGGCCGTCCGGGCCGCCCATCCGGCCGTGGAGACCACCGTCGTCCCCGTCCCGCCGGGCGGCCTCGTGCCCTTCCGGATGCTCACCGCCCAGGCCGAGGTGATGAAGCCGCGCGGCCTGTTCGGGCCGGGCGAGGACTGGGACGCCGCGCTGCAGTACTACTAGGAGACCCCGATGAACATCGACGTGGCGATCGTGGGCGCCGGGATCGGCGGCCTGACCGCGGCCCTTGCCGTCCCCGGCCGGTGCACGGTCCTGGAGCGGGCGCCGGCCCCGGCCGCCGACGGCTTCGGCATCCAGCTGCCGCCCAACGCGACCCGCGCGCTGGCGGCGCTCGGCCTCGGCCCGGCCCTGGCCGCGATCTCGGTCCGCCCGGTCGCCCGGGAGCTGCGCCGCTGGTGCGACGGCGCCCTGATCGGCCGCGTGCCGCTCGGCGCGGAGGCGGAGCGGCGCTACGGCGCGCCGTACCTCGCGATGCGCCGCGCCGACCTGGTCCGGGTCCTCTTCGACGCGCTGGCGCCCGGCACGGTCCGCTTCGGCGCCCGCTGTGTCGGCGCGGCGCCCGACGGCACGCTGCGCCTGGCCGGCGGCGCCGTGGTGCGGGCCGGCCTCGTCGTCGGCGCCGACGGGCTGCACTCCGCCGTCCGGGGCGCCCTCTCCAGCCCCGGCGACGCTGCGCGGCCGATCGGCCTGACCGCCTTCCGGGCCGTGCTGCCGGCCGCCGACCCGCCGCCGGTGGTCACCGTGTGGCTCGGCCCGGGGCGGCACGTGGTCGCCTACCCGGTGCCGGGCGGGCGCAACGTCGTCGCCGTCACTGCCGGGCCGCTCGACGGCGCGTTCGACGGATGGCACGCGCCGGTGCGCGACATGGTCCGCGCGGCCGGGGCCGCCGCCGCCCACGAGATCAGGGTCCGACCGGCGCTGCCGGCGTGGCACCGGGGGCGTCTGGTCGTGCTCGGCGACGCGGCCCACCCAATGCCCCCGTTCATCGCCCAGGGCGCGGCCCAGGCCATCGAGGACGCCGCTGCTCTGGCGTCCACGGTGGACGACCTGACCGCGTTCGAGGCGGCCCGCCGGCCGCGGGCCGAGCGGATCGCCGCGGCGAGCACCGCCGGCGGCGTCGAGCACCACCTCCCCGACGGGGCCGACCAGCGCCGCCGGGACCAGCGGATCGCGGCCTCCGGGCTGCCCGACCAGGATTGGTTGTACTGCCGATGATTCCCACCATCGCCCCCTATGCGATCCCCGTGCCGCGGCGCGAGGGCCCGGCCCCGTGGCGGGTCGAGCCGCACCGCAGCGTGCTGCTCATCCACGACATGCAGCGGTACTTCGTGGACCGCTTCGCGCCGGACCTCTCGCCCGGCCGCGAGCTGCTGGCCAACGTGGCCGCCCTGCGCGCGGCGTGCGCGCGGCGCGGGATCCCGGTCGTGTACACCGCCCAGCCGGGCCGGATGACCCGGGCCGAGCGCGGGCTGCTCCACGACGTGTGGGGCCCCGGCATGACCGACGACGAGCAGAGCCGCGGCATCGTGCCGGCGATCGCGCCCGGCCCGGCCGACGTCGTGGTGACCAAGCACCGGTACAGCGCCTTCCACCGCACCAACCTCGGCGTGACCCTGCGCGCGCTGGGCCGCGACCAGCTGCTCGTGTGCGGCGTCTTCGCCCACCTGGGCTGCCTGCTCACCGCCTGCGACGCCTACGCGCACGACATCCAGCCGTTCCTGGTCGCCGACGCGATGGCCGACTTCACCGCGGCCGACCACGCGATGGCGCTGGACTACGCCGCCCGCAGCTGCGCCGCCACCCCGACGACGGAGACGGTGCTGGCCCGGCTGGCCGGGGTGCCTCAGGCCGCGGGCTCGAGCCGGGCGTAGACCAGGATGTTGCCGAGGTACTCGTGGCGGAGGTGGTCGAACGTGCCGCCGCAGGTGACCAGGCGCAGCGCCGGGTAGTCGACGGGGCCGTAGACGTCGTCGGTGGGGAAGTCGTTCTTCGGTACCTCCACCACCCGCTCGACGACGAACACCGCCGCGGCGCCGTCGGTCCGGCGCACGGTCGCGGTGTCGCCGGGGCGCAGCTCGCGCAGCCGGTAGAACACGGCCGGGCCGTCGTGCGCGGTGTCCACGTGGCCGAGGATGACCGCGGGGCCGGTCTCGCCGGGGGTGCGCAGGTTGCGGTACCAGCCGGCGGGGGCCCCGGACCGCAGCGGCGGCACCTCGACCGTGCCGTCGGGGTTGAGGCCGAGCGACATGAGCGAGGTGTCCACGCCGATCGCCGGGATCTGCAGGCGCACCGGCACCGAGGCCGGCAGTCCCCGCGTCGCCACCGGCCCGGCCGCCGGCGAGCTCGCGATCGGGCTGGGGGACGCCAGGGCCTGCCGCGGCTCGGCCCGGGGCGGCGGCGGGGGAGCGGGGGAGGCCCCGACGACCAGCAGGGTCAGGCCGCTCACCGCCAGCGCCGCGACGAGCCCGTTGCCGACGATCGGGCGCACGGGCTCAGCGCTCGCGGGGGCGCAGGCGGAACACGTACAGGGCGGCGGCGCCCAGCAGCAGCACGATGCCGGTGCCGGCGAGGACCGGGCTGCGCATGCCGAGCCCGTCGCCGCCGCCGGTGTGGGGCGCGCCGCTCGGTGCCGCCGCGGTGGCGGTCGTCGGCGCCGCCCCCACGCCCGCGTCGCCGGTCGGCTCCGACGGCGCCGCGGTGGTCCGGGTCGGGGCGAGCGCGCCGGCGGCGCCGGTACGGCCGGTCGAGGGGGCCACGGACGCGTCCCCGCCGGTGCGGGCCGGCAGGGCGGTGCTCGAGGGGCCGGGCGCGGCGTCGTCGCCCGAGCCGGAGCCGTGGTACTGGCAGTAGCCCAGCAGCGCCAGGAGCAGCACGATGAGCACCGCGCCGCCGGCCGCGATCGCGGTGCGGCTGTCGCGGCCGCCGAAGTGTCGCCGTGCTGGTTCGGTCATCGGTCCGTCCCTCCCGAGATGGCCCCGAGAATCCGCAGGTGGGTTCGAGTGTGGTACCCCACGGCCACGGACCTATAACGATCAATACCCCCTAGGGTGGCGCCCCTCGGCGCCGTCGCGATCAGTTGCAACGATGCGTGCAAGTATTTCGCATCGATGTCAGTATCTTGCGGCCGTCTGTCGGGCGGGTTACGGTTCCCGTCGACCCTGGAGCCGCCGCCAACCTCCGGAGTCCCGCCGTCACCCCGCCGCGCCCCCTCTGGAGCAGTCATGGCCGCACGCCGGCTGGCCGCCGCACTCCTGCCACCCCTCCTCGCGCTCGGCGCCGCCGTCGCCCTCGCGCACACCGCCGCCGCCGACGAGACCACGGTCTCCGTCGACACCCTCCGCACCGGCTGGGACCAGAACGAGCCCGCACTCGGGCCGTCCGCCGTCTCCGCCGCCGACTTCGGGCAGCTCTTCGCCACCGACCTCAACGGGCAGATCTACGCCCAGCCGATCGTGGCGCAGGGCACGCTCATCGCCGCCACCGAGAACAACTGGATCTACGGGCTCAACCCGCAGACCGGGGCCATCGTCTGGTCCCGCAGCGTCGGGCCGGCCTGGCCCGCCTCGGCCATCGGCTGCGGCGACCTGGTGCCGAACATCGGCGTCACCAGCACGCCGGTCTACGACCCGGCGACGCAGTCGGTGTTCTTCACCGCCAAGGTCAACGACGGGTCCGACACCAGCCACCCGCACTTCTACATGCACTCGATCAACCCCACCACCGGGGCCGAGCGCAGCGGCTGGCCGGTCACCATCCAGGGCTCGCCGACCAACGACCCGGCCAACACCTTCAACCCGAAGACCGCGGCCCAGCGCCCCGGCCTGCTGCTGCTCGACGGCGTCGTCTACGCCGGGTTCGCCAGCCACTGCGACTACGGCCCGTACGTCGGCTACATCGCCGGCGTCAAGACCACCACCCCCGCCATGTCGACCCTGTGGTCCACCGAGGCCGGCCGCTCGACCGGCATGGGCGGCATCTGGCAGTCCGGCGGCGGCCTGGTCTCCGACGGCTCCGGCCGGATCATCGTGGCCACGGGCAACGGCGTGTCGCCCGCGCCCGGCCCCGGTACCAACCCGCCCGCGACGCTGGCCGAGTCGGTGATCCGCCTGCAGGTCAACGGGGACGGCTCGCTGTCGGCCAAGGACTTCTTCAGCCCGGCCAACAACGGCAAGCTCGATCAGGACGACACCGACTTCGGCTCGGGCGGCCCGGTCGCGCTGCCCGCCCAGTTCGGCACCGCCGCCCACCCGCACCTGCTCGTGCAGACCGGCAAGGACGGCCGGGTCTACCTGCTGGACCGCGACAACCTCGGCGGCATGGGCCAGGGCCCGGGCGGCTCGGACGGGTCGCTGGTTGCGCCGGCCGGCCCGTACAACGGCGTCTGGGGCCACCCCGCGGTCTGGGGCGGCGACGGGGGCTACGTCTACCAGGTCGAGAACCAGGGCTTCCTGCGCGCCTTCAAGTACGGCGTCAACGGCAACGGCCTGCCCACGCTCACGTCCGCGGCCACCAGCCCGTCCACCTTCGGCTACACGTCCGGCTCGCCCGTGGTGACCTCCAGCGGTACCACGTCGGGCTCGGCGATCGTCTGGGCGGTGTACAGCGACGGCTCCACCGGCGCGAACGGCCAGCTGCGCGCGTATGACGCACTGCCCACCGGCAACCAGCTCCACCTGCGCTACTCGGCGCCCATCGGCACCGCCACCAAGTTCGTGGTGCCCGCCACCGACAACGGCCGCGTCTACGTCGGCAACCGCGACGGGCGGATCTTCGGCTTCGGCCGGCCCACCACCGCCGCGCTGAACGCCCCGCCGACCGACTTCGGCAACGTCGCGGTCGGCGCCACCGCCAACGCGACCGTCACCGTCACGGCCACCCGCGCGGTGCGCATCACCGCGATCTCGGCCGCCGCACCGTTCGGCGCGACCCCGCCTGCGCTGCCGGTCAGCCTCAACACGGGGCAGACACTGGCGGTACCGGTGCGATTCACGCCGACCGCGGCGGGCGGCGCCGCCGGCAGCCTGACGTTCACCACCGACGCCGGGACCGTCGCGCTCGACCTGCACGGCACCGGCACCCAGCCCGGCCTCGGGGCGACGCCGTCGGCGCTGGTCTTCGGCACGGTGCCGACCGGGGCGAGCAAGACCCTCGGCGTCAGCATCACCAACACCGGCACGAGCGCGGTGACCATCACCGGCTCGACCGCTCCGGCCGCGCCCTTCACCGCGACCGGCTTCCCGGCCAACGGCAGCACGCTCGCGGCCGGCGCCTCCGTGTCGGTCACCGTGAAGTACGCCCCGACCGTGGCCGGCAACCAGACCGGATCGCTGAGCATCGCCAGCAGCGCCGGCTCGGTCACCGTGCCGCTCAGCGGGACCGCCGTCACCGGCGCCGCCCACCTGAGCATCACGCCCAACCCGGTGGCGTTCGGCTCGGTCCCGGTCGGCACCACCGCCACCCAGACCTTCGACATCGCCAACACCGGCAACATCACGCTGACCATCACCAAGGCCGCCCCGCCGGTCGGTGCGTTCAACACCTCGACGCCGATCTCCGAGGGCCAGCAGCTCTCGCCCGGCGACGTCATCCACCAGACCGTCACCTTCACCCCGACTGCGCAGGGCGCCCAGTCGGCGGTCTACTCCATCACCGGCGACGACGGCCAGGGCGCCGTCCTGGTGCAGCTGACCGGCACCGGCGTGCCCCCGACCAGCACCACCAACCTGGCCGCCGGCCGGCCCGCCACCGCCCAGTCGACGCAGGGCGGCTACCCGGCGAGCAACGTCACCGACGCCGACGCGAACTCGTACTGGGAGAGCGCCAACAACGCCTTCCCGCAGTGGATCCAGGTCGACCTGGGCGCCCAGGCCACCGTGGGCAAGGTGACCCTTCGCCTGCCGCCGCCGACCGCCTGGGCCGCCCGCCGGCAGACCATGTCGGTGCTGTCCAGCGTGGACGGATCCGCCTGGTCGACGGTCGTGGGCTCGGCCGACTACATGTTCGACCCGGCCACCGGCAACACCGTGAGCATCGCGTTCCCGTCGGTGACCGCCCGCTACGTCCGGCTGAACATCACCGGCAACACCGGATGGCCCGCGGGGCAGCTGTCCTCCTTCGAGGTGTACGGCACGAGCGGCGGCACGGCCACCCTGGCGCTGAGCCCGTCGCGCCTCGACTTCGAGAACACCGACGTCAACACCAACAGTGACTGGCAGACCGTGACCGTCACCAACACCGGCACGGCCCCGGCGACCGTCCAGTCCATCACCGCCACGGGCGACTTCACGGTCACCACCACGTGCGGCAGCAGCATCGCGCCGGGGGCGAACTGCACGGCCACGGTCACGTTCCACCCGAGCGCGGCGGGTTCGCGCAGCGGTTCGCTGGTGGTGCGCAGTACCGCGACCAACGCCGAGGCGACGGTGGTCCTGTCCGGCACCGGCGTCGCGGCCGCGGGGACCAACCTGGCCCTGCACCGGACCACGACCCAGTCGTCCAACACGCAGAACTACGGGTCTGGCAACGTTGTCGACGGCGACACGGGCACGTACTGGGAGAGCGCCAACAACGCCTTCCCGCAGTGGGTCCAGGTCGACCTCGGCAGCACCCAGACCGTCGGCCGCGTGGTGCTGCGGCTGCCGCCGCTCACGGCCTGGGCGACCCGGACCCAGACGGTGACCGTCACCGACGCCACCACGGGCGCGGTGCTCGTCGCCTCGCGGCAGTGCACCTTCGACCCGGCCTCCGGCAACGCCGTCACCCTGACGTTCGCCGCGACCGGGGTGCGCAACCTGCGGGTCACGTTCACCGCGAACACCGGGTGGCCGGCCGGGCAGCTGTCGGAGCTGGAGGTGTACTCGGCCTGAGGTCGCTGCGGTCCGCCCTCATCCGGCTCCGGGTGAGGGCGGACCATCCTCGGGCGCGGGAGCCTGGGACGGTGCGTCGCTCGATGATCGCGCCCGTCGCCCGGGCGCTTCGCGCCTCCTCCGTCCGGCCGCGCGCCGGGCGCCGCCCGATGATCGCGCCACCCCGCCGGGCGCTACGTGTCGCGTCCGGGGTGCTCGTCCCGGTCCTCGCCGCCGGGCTGCTCGGCGGCTGCACGCCGACGCCGGCCAAGGCCAGCGGGAAGCAGCTGCCGGGCATCGACCCGACCGACTTCCACCACGCGGGGGCCGACCCGTCCGGCGGGGCCGACGGGTACGTCCACGTCTCGACGATCGCCAAGCACTTGGAGATCCCGTGGGGGCTGGGCTTCCTGCCGGACGGCAGCGCCCTGGTCACCGAGCGCGCCACGCTGCGCATCCTGCACGTCACCCCCGAGGGGCAGATCACCCCGCTGGCCCGGGTCACGGAGGCAACCGCCGACAACGAGGGCGGGCTGCTGGGGCTCGCGGTCTCCCCGCAGTACAAGACGGACCGGACGGTCTTCGTGTACTACACCACGAAGGACGACAACCGCGTCGCCCGCCTGCGCCTGGACGGCCGCTCCCGCCCGCAGCCGATCCTCACCGGCATCCCGAAGGGCGGCATCCACGACGGCGGCCGGCTCGCCTTCGGCCCCGACGGCTACCTCTACGCGAGCACCGGCGAGGCCTCCCGCACCGAGGCCGCGCAGGACCTGCACAACCTCGGCGGCAAGATCCTGCGCATGACCACCGACGGCAAGCCGCCGCCCGGCAACCCGTTCCCGCACTCGCTCGTGTGGTCCTACGGCCACCGCAACCCGGAGGGCATGGCCTGGGACGCGAACGGCACCATGTACGAGTCCGAGATCGGCCAGGCGGTCTGGGACGAGCTCAACATCATCCGCCCGGGCGGGGACTACGGCTGGCCGATCGTCGAGGGGATCGGGCACAACCCGAAGTACATCGACCCGATCGTGGCCTGGCACCCGGAGGTCGGCGTCAGCTCCGGCGTGGCGGTGGTCGGCGAGACGGCCGTCGTGACGTGCCTGCGGGGCCAGCGCATCTATCTGGTACCGCTGGGAAAGACGAGGGCACCGTCACCCGAGCCGTCCTTCGACGTCACGGCCAGCGTCCGGTGGCGCCAGGGCGTCGGCGTGAGCGGCCGCCCGGTCGAGGCGCTGTTCGAGAAGTACGGCCGGCTGCGCACCGCCCTGGCCGCCCCCGACGGCAGCGTCTGGATCACCACGTCGAACCGCGACGGCCGCCGGCCCGGCGGCCCGACCGCGGACGACGACCGCATCTTGCGCCTGACCCTCGGCCCCGTCTGACCCGCCGGTGGTTAGGCTTCGCGCATGTTCACGGAGCTGCCGAGCTGGCTGCTGACCCAGACGGCCGCCCACGCACACCGCCTGGTCGCCGAGGGTCTGGGGGCGGCGGGCGCGCGAGGCTACCACTTCCGCGCCCTGACCGCCCTGGACCGCGAGGGCCCCGCCAGCCAGGCCGACCTGGGCCGGCGCAGCGGCATCCACCTGAGCGACCTGGTGGCGACCCTGAACGAGCTGTCCGAGGGCGGCTACGTCGAGCGCACCCCGGACCCGTCCGACCGGCGGCGCAACGTCATCACCATCACCCCGCCGGGCCGTCGCCACCTGCGCCGCCTGGAGAAGCAGCTGGCCCGCGTCCAGGACGACCTGCTCGCCCCGCTGAGCCCGGACGAGCGCGCCCAGCTGACCACCCTGCTCACCAGGCTGCTGACCCATCACGGCGCCCACAACTAGGCAGCGCGCCACCGGGGCTGCTTCTCCCCGGCCTTGAGGGTGCACCGCATGAGCGTCCCCGCCGAGGTGTACCCCAACGCCCCCTCCGGCGAGCAGAACGCCCCGGGATGCACGTTCCCGACCGGCCCGGCCGGCGGCGTCGTCTTCACCACCGGCGGCTTCGTGGTCGTCTTCACCGGCGCGGGCTTCGTCGTCGTGTTCCCCGGCGCGGGCTTGGTCGTCGTGGTGTTTCCCGGCGCCGGCACCGCGGGCGCCGTGGTCGGCACGTCCGCGGCGGGGCTCGGCGAGGGCGACGACGACGGCGACGGGCTCGGCGACGCACTCGGCGAGCCGTCGGCGCTGCTGCTCGGCAGCGCGCCGACGGCGGTGTTCGGCTTGGCCGGCGCCTGCGGGGTGCAGGCGGCGAGCGCGGCGACGGCGAGGAGCGCGGCAATCCAGCGGCGGGCGAGCATTCCTGCATCTTGATCGACTGGAACCCGGAATGGTTCGCCGTCTCGGCCGCTCCGCAACGGCGACCAGCGCCTCGTGCCTGACCGATTGCGCAAGTGCCTCAGGCCAGGCGGTAGACGGTGGAGTTGCGCCGCTCGAAGCCCAGGCGCTCGTAGAGCCGGTTGGCCGCCTCGCGGGAGGGGCGGGACGTCAGGTCCACCGTGCGGGCCCCGGCCGCGCGGGCGACGCGGATCGCCTCCTCGGTCAGGGCGGCGCCGACGCCGCGGCCGCGGGCGGACTCGTCGACCACCACGTCCTCGATCCAGGCGCGCAGGCCCGTCGGGATCGGGAAGGTCACCAGGGTCAGGGTGCCCTGGATCGTGCCGTCCACGCGGGCCAGCAGCAGGTGGGTGCCGGGCCACGCGACCAGCGCCTGCAGGGCGGCGGGGTCCAGCGGCGTGGCCGAGCGGGAGAGCTGGGGCAGCAGGCGGGCGAAGGCGGCCACCAGCTCATCGTCGACGTCGCGGGCGAGGAAGATCTCGACGGTCATTCGGCCGACTCTAACCGCAGGCGCTACTCCTGCAGGGTGCCGGCCAGCAGGCCGCGCATGAAGAAGCGGCCCAGCAGGACGTAGATGGCCAGGGTCGGCAGGCTCACCAGCAGGGCGCCGGCCATGGCCTGGCCGAAGGGGACGGACTGGCCGCCGGCCACGTTGTTCAGGGCGATGGTCACCGGCCAGGAGTCGCGGCTGGTCATCATCGCGCCGAACATGAAGTCGTTCCAGGACGAGGTGAACTGCCAGATCACCGCGACCGCGAAGGCCGGCTTGGACAGCGGTACCGCCAGGTCCACCCAGGTCCGCAGCACGCCCGCGCCGTCGAGGCGGGCCGACTCCAGCAACGGGTCGGGCAGCGAGATGAAGTGGTTGCGGAAGATCAGGGTGGTGATCGGCAGACCGTAGATGATGTGGATGAGCATCAGGCCGAGCAGGCCCCCGGTGGCGTCTCCCGCGCCGCGCAGGCCGACGGCGGTCATGGTCTGCGAGACCGGGATGATGACCGCCTGGTACGGCACGAAGATCCCGAACAGGATCAGCGGGAAGACGACGTTGGACAGCGGGAAGCGGAACTTCGACAGCACGAACCCGTTGGCGCAGCCCAGCAGGGCCGAGATGAGGCTGGCCGGGATGGACAGGGCCAGGGAGTTGCGGAAGCCCGACGACAGCTTGGGCAGCACGGCACCGAAGTTGGCGAAGGAGAAGCTGGTCGGCAGCTCCCAGATGCGCGTGACGCTCACGTCGGCCGGGTTCTTGAAGCTGGTGACCACGAGCACGTAGACCGGCATGAGGAAGAACGCGGCCAGGGCCCACAGCACGACGTAGCGGGCCACGGTGCGGGCGCGGCTGGGACGCTGCCAGCGAGGGGTCTCGGCGACGGGGGGCGGCGGCAGCGGCGGCGAGGCCATGTTCTGCCGGGGCACGACGGCGGTTGCGCGGACCATGGGATTACCGCCGTTCCGTACGCAGGCTGTACCAGACGTAGGGGCCGACCGTGAGGGCCACCCCGAGGAGCAGGACCGTGGCGATGGTGGCGCCGCGGTCGTAGAAGCCGCCGTCGAAGGTGGTGAACCACATGTAGAGCGACGGCGTGTCGATGCGCAGGTTGCCCTGGTCGAGGGCGTAGAGCAGGTCGAACGTCTTGAGCGAGATGTGCACCATGATGAGCAGCGCGCTGAAGGTCACCGGGCGCAGGGCGGGGCGCACGACGTACCAGAAGATCTGCCGCTCGCTGGCCCCGTCCATGCGGGCCGACTCGCGCAGGGTCTCGTTGACGCCGCGCATGCCGGCCAGGAACAGCGCCATCACGTAGCCGGACAGGGCCCAGCCGGCCGGCAGCGCGACCGCGGCGATCGCCCACATCGAGTCGGACTTGTGCCAGTCGCTGCGCAGGAAGCCCAGCCCGACCTCGGACAGGAGCTTGTTGATGCCGGCGGTGTCGGCGCCTTCGCCGTTGTCCAGCAGCCAGCGCCACACGATCGCGGTGGCGATGAACGAGATGGCCATCGGGAAGAGGTACACGCCGCGCAGGAAGCCCTCGCCGCGCACGCCCCGGTCCAGCAGCATCGCCATGAAGAAGCCCAGCAGCAGGGCCCCGGCGACGAAGACGACGGTGAAGACGACCAGGTTGCGCACGTCGGCGCGGAAGCGCTCGTCGCGCAGCAGCGCCGTGTAGTTGTCGAGGCCCACGAAGTGGTACTTCGGGGAGAGCCCACGCCAGTTGGTGAACGACACCCGCACGTTCCAGCCCAGGAAGCCGTACACGAAGATGCCGATGAGGATCAGCGACGGGGAGACCAGCACCAGGCCCGGCAGCCACCGGGGGCCGCGCTGCTTGCGCGGCCTGCGCTGCTTGGGCACGTAGGTCGGGCGGGCCGGCTCGGAGGAGTGCCGCGCGACGTGCGATGCGGGGCCGTGCTGGTCGATCGCGCTCACTGCGTCTCCCGGAACTGCCGCTCGACGGTCTGGGCGAACTTGCCCTCGTCGCCGTGCTGGACGAACAGGCCAAGCGCCGAGTCGATCTCCGCGTTGTACGCGTTGTTCGCCACCACGCCGTGGGTCAGCGAGCCGACGATGCGGGTCTTGGGGTCGCGCCACTGCTGCAGCGCCCACTCGAGGTAGCCCTTGTAGAGGGCGGCGTCGGTGTCGGTGCGGGCCGGAATGGAGCCCTTCAGCGGGTTGAACAGGTTCTGCCCCTCGGTCGAGCCGCACTCGACCAGCCACTTGCGGGCCAGGTCGGGCCGGCGGGCGCCGGTGGGCAGGGTGAAGGAGTCGGAGAGGAAGTCGTACACCCCGTTGCTGCCCGGCGAGGCGACCACGTCGTAGTCGGCGTGGAACTGCAGCTTCTTGGAGCCTTCGAGGTACGACGACGACCAGTCGCCCATCACGGCGTACACGGCCGACCCGGAGAACACCTTGTCCAGCTGCGGCTGCCAGTCCCCGGCGGCGGACTTCACGTCGGACTCGGCGAGCACCTTGGCGTACATGTCCAGCGCGCCGGCGACGTCCGGGGCGAGCCAGCTCATGCCGCCGGCGAAGAGGTTCTCGTACTTGTCCGGGCCGAGCTCCCCGAGCAGTACCGTCTCCAGCAGGTGCTTCTGGGTCCACTCCGGCCCGACGGCGAGCGGGATCTTGCCCTTCGCCTTGATGGCCTCGGCCTGCTGCAGGAACTCCGCCCAGGTCTTCGGCGGCGCGGCGATCCCCAGCTCCCTGAGGGCCTTGGGGTTGTACCACAGCAGGTTGGCCCGGTGGATGTTCACCGGCACCGCATAGATCTTGTTCTCGATGGTGAGGTTGTCGACCAGGCCCTTGGGGAACACCTTCGTCCAGCCCTGCTGCCGGTACAGGTCGCTCAGGTCCTGGACCTTGCCCGAGCGCACGTCGTCGAGCAGCTCCAGGCCGGCGTGGCGCTGGTAGGAGTCGGGCGGGTCGTTGGCCAGCAGCCGGCTGGCCAGGATCGCCTTGGCGTTGGAGCCGGCGCCCCCGGAGACGGCCGCGTTGACGAACCGCACGCCCGGGTTGGCCGTCTCGAAGGACTTGGCCATCGCGGCCAGTCCCTCCTCCTCACCCGGCCCGGTCCACCAGGAGTACACCTCGAGCTGGTCGTCGCTCGCGCCCCGCACGGCGAACATCGACAGGGTGGCGAGCAGCGATACGGCCAGGATCGCCACGATGGCCAAGCGGCCCTTCCACACGCCAAATCCTCCAGGAGTCCACGCGGCGGCGCTGGGATCTGCATTCAGGACGCGGCGCGGCGATTCCATGTGGCGGGGCGGCGCACGTATGTCGTCCTGGGACCGTATTGCGCGCACATACCGGTTGGTGATTGAACCTTAGGTCGCTACGTAGCGTCGATCGGGCACTTACATCCGACGAATGGATGAACTTCCATCACGGCGTAATGGAAGCGTCGCTCGCGGTGATGTCTGACGATTCGACAGGTCACGCGCGCGGGAGACCCTGCAGGACGCCCTACGGCGACGCACCGGATGGCGTAAGGCTGTTCACATTCCGGTGTGAGGTTGGTTACTGTGGCCCACGGTGCAACATCCAGCCGACACCTCGGAGGCGAAGGTGCCGTACGAGCGTTCACCGGTCCCCGGCGGCGGGGCAGTCACCCTCCTGCACGCCCCCGCCAGCCCCGTTGCAGTCCAGTTCGACGGCGAGATCGACGCTTCCTGGGCCGCCCAGGCGCAGCGCCGGCTCGTCGAGGCCCTCCTGCACCACCGCCCCGACCCGATCGTGATCGACCTGCGTGGCGCCACCCGGCTCGACCCGCGGGTGGTCGGCGCGATCCTGGCCACCATCGACTCCGCCGGCGACCTGGACGTCCCCGTCCAGGTGCTGATGGGCGCGGCCGATCCCTCCGGGGGGCTGCTCAGGCCCGCCGGCGGGCTACCCGCGCAGCGGTAGCCAGGAGAGCATGGGGGCGAGCACGCCGAGGAGCGGCTCGCCCCAGACGCGCAGGGTCTGCTCCCAGGGGTGGCCCGCGGTACCCATGGAGAAGTCCTCGGTGCCGACGATGTAGTGGTCGCCGTTGGGCACCACCAGCCGGTCCAGCGGCTCGGTGCTCCGGTGCGGCCAGAACCGGAAGGACGCGTGCTCCCAGTCGAGCACCAGCAGCGGCCGCTCGGGCGGCAGCAGCCGCACGAACGCCAGCTGCGCCAGGTCGTTGACGGCCCGCTCCGCGGAGTTGAACTCGGCCTGCACCTTCGCGGTGAAGAAGCCGCTCAGATCGAAGGTGACCGACGGCTCCGGGTCGGCCGGCACGCGTGACCACAGCTCTTCGTAGGTGTCGAACGGAAGCTCTTCCCACGCCGCCACGCGGCCCAGGATATTGGCGCCGGGGCCGGTTCTGCTAACAATGTCCGCATGAATCGACTCGGGTGGGCGTTGAGCGCGGCGGGGGCGGCCCTGGTGGTGTGCGGCGGGCTGCCGTTCGCGGTGACCTTCCCGCAGCGGTCGAGCTTCCTGGCCGACCAGGAGCCGAAGGCCTGCGGGCTGGTGGCCCGCTCGTCGCCCTTCGGGCAGGTCAACAGCTGCATCGACCTCGGCCGGCGCACCCCGCCGCTGCCGGGGGACGGGCACGTCTTCCTGCTGCTGGAGACGGCCGGCGGCACCGCCGTGGTCCGGGTCGACTACCGGGGCACCGACGAGAAGACCTTCACCGCCACCGCGGTCGAGGTGCCGCCGGCGGAGTCGCCCGGCATCTCCCACGAGACCAGCGAGCGGATGAAGACCGGCATCGACGGCCGTGGCGGCCTCAAGACGCAGCCGTGGAAGGTGTACCCCTACCCCAACTAGGGGGTACGGCCAGCCCTACCTCCCAGACACCGGTCCGCGGGCGTGTGGCGGACCGGTCGCGCACGGTTCGATCGACGCATGACCGAACACGTCGTCGAGCTCGACCGTGTCGCCAAGCGGTTCGGCGCCGTCACCGCGCTGGACGCGGTGACGCTGGGCTTCGCCCGGGGCACGTTCACCGCCGTGATGGGGCCGTCCGGCTCCGGCAAGTCCACGCTGCTGCAGGTCGCGGCCGGCCTGGACCGCCCGACCGAGGGGACCGTGCGGCTGGCCGGCACCGACCTCGGCCCGCTGAGCGAGACCCGGCTGACCGTGCTGCGCCGGGACCGGATCGGCTTCGTCTTCCAGGCCTTCAACCTGCTGTCCTCGCTCACCGCCGAGCAGAACGTGGCCCTGCCGCTGCGGCTGGCCGGCCGGCGACCCGCCCGCCGCGAGGTGCGGGCCGTGCTCGCCGCCGTCGGGCTGGCCGACCGGGCCCGGCACCGCCCCGCGGAGCTCTCCGGCGGCCAGCAGCAGCGGGTCGCCATCGCCCGGGCCGTCATCACCAGGCCCGACGTGCTCTTCGCCGACGAGCCGACCGGGGCGCTCGACTCGCACACCGGCCGGGAGGTGCTCGGCCTGCTGCGCTCCATGGTGGACGGCCAGGGCCAGACCGTCGTGATGGTCACCCACGACCCGGTCGCCGCCGCGCACGCGGACCGGGTGGTGTTCCTGGCCGACGGGCGGGTCGCCGGGGAGATGGCCGCGCCGACCCCGCAGGCCGTGGCCGAGCGCATGACCGGCCTGGAGACGACGGGCGCCGGCCGATGATGACGGGCATCGCGCTGCAGACGGTCCGCGCGCGCTGGGCCTCGTTCGCCGGGGTCTTCATCGCCGTCGGGCTCGGCGTGGCGCTGCTGGCCACGACCGGGCTCACCCTCGCCTCCAGCGTCGGGCGGGAGCGGCACCCGGCCTGGTACGACCGCGCCGACGTGGTGGTGGCCGGGAACAACAGCATCACGGTGGTGGTCAGACCCGGGACCGAAGAGGAGTACACCAGCACCACCACGACCAACCGCAGCCGCGCGCTGCCCGCCGACCTCCCCGCGCGGCTGCCCGGCGCCGTCGTCGACCGCTGGCTGCCCGGCGGCGCCCACCCCTGGTCCGCCGCCGCCCTGCACGACCTGCCCGGCGCCGGGCCGGCCCGCGACGACGAGGCCGTGGTGTCCGGCCCGGGCGCGCGCACCGGCGACCGCGTCGACGTCGCCGGCCGGACCTTCACCGTGACCGGCACGGTCGGCGGGCCGCCCGCCGTGTACCTCACCGACAAGGCCGCCGAGGAGCTCAGCGGCGGGCGGATCGACGCGATCGCGGTGCGGGGCATGACCGCCGACCAGGTCCGCAAGGCCGTCGGCGACGGGCCGCGGGTGCTCACCGGCGACGCCCGGGCCGACGCCGAGCCGGACCAGGACGCCGACCTGCTCGCCGTGGCCGCCTCGATGATGGGCACCACGGCCGGCCTGGCCTCGTTCGTCGCCGTCTTCGTGGTGGCGAGCACCTTCGCCTTCGCCGTCGCCCAGCGCCGGCGGGAGCTCGCGCTGCTGCGAGCGGCCGGGGCCACCCCGCGCCAGGTGCGCCGGCTGGTGCTCGGCGAGGCCCTCGTCGTCGGGGTGATCGCCGGGCTGGCCGGCTGCGGGGTGGGCCTGCTCGCCGCCCCGCCCTTCGCGCACGGGCTGGCCCGGGCCGGCTTCGCCCCGCGCGACTTCACCGCCGGCTTCGTGCTCTGGCCGCTGCTGGCCGCGTTCGGCGCGGGGCTGCTCGTGGCGCTGTCCGGCGCGGCCGTCGCGGCGCACCGGGCCGGGCGGGTCCGCCCGATCGAGGCGCTGCGCGACGCCACCGCCGACCGGCGGGTGATGACCGCCGGCCGGTTCGTCTTCGGCCTGCTGTTCCTCGGCGGCGCGCTCACGCTCGTGCTGACGCTGTCCGGCGGGGTCGAGGTGATCGCGCTGGTGCTGCTGGAGGCCCAGCTGGCCATCACCGGGGTGGCGCTCTTCGCCCCGCTGCTCGCCCCCGGCACGGCCTGGCTGCTCGGCCGGCTGCTGCCCGGCGTGACCGCCGCCCTGGCCCGCGACGGGGCCCGCACCTCCGTGCGGCGCACCGCCTCGACCGTGGCCCCGATCCTGGTGACCGCGGGCATCGCGGCCAGCACCCTGGCCGGCTCGGCGACGCTGTGGGGCGCCCAGGAGCGGGCCGGCGCCGACCGGCTCACCGCGAGCGGGGTGCTGGTGGCGCCCGCGTCGGTGCCGCCCGGTGGGGTGCCGGTGGCCCGCTCGGTGGTGTACGTGAACCAGTCCGACTACGCCGAGCCGTTCGACGCCGTGTTCGCCGGCCCGGGCCTGTCCCGCGTCATGAAGGTGCCCGTCGAGCCGGCCGACGGCACCGTCGTCGCCGGGCACGGCCTGGCCGCCTCGATGGGCTGGCACCCCGGCGGCACCGCGGACTTCTGGCTCGACGACTCCACGCCGGTGCACCTGACGGTGGCGGGCGTCCTCGCACCGTCGGCCGACCTCGACGACGCCGTCCTGCTGCCCTGGTCGCTCGGGCCCGGCCGCCCCGACGCGGTCTACCTGCCGGGCCCCGCCACCGGGATCGCCGGTCAGGTGCTGACCCCGCGGCAGTACTTCGCGAGCCTGGAGGCCGAGCAGCGGCGGATGAACGACCTCGCGTTGCTGGCGGTGCTGGGGATGGCCATGGTGTACACGATGATCGGCATCGCCAACACGCTCGTCATGGCGACCGCGGACCGGTCGCGGGACCTGGCCGTGCTCCGGCTGGCCGGCGCCACGCCGCGCCGGGTGCTGGCCATGGTGGGGCTGGAGGCGCTGCTGTGCGCCGCGGCGGGGACGGCGCTGGCCTGGCTGGTGGCGGGCGGCATGCTGCTGGGCATGGTCCCGCGCCTGCACGACCAGGGCGTCGCCGCGATCATCGTCGTGCCCTGGGACCGCGTCCTCGGCGTGGCGGGGGCCTGCGCGGTGGTCGCGCTCCTGGCCGCGCTGATCCCGGCGGCCGTCGCCCTGCGCACCCCGGCCGCCCGGATGGCGGCCGTGCGGGAGTGAACGGCGGCGCATCCCGGCCGCCCGGATGGCGGCCGTGCGGGAGTGAACGGCGGCGCATTCCGGCCGCCCGGATGGCGGCCGTGCGGGAGTGAACGGCGGCGCATCCCGGCCGCCCGGATGGCGGCCGTGCGGGAGTGAACGCGCGGAAAGGGTAAAGACGCACGGTTCGCGGCCGATCGAGAGCTTGTGCTGCTGCGGGCGTACCTCGCCGTGGGCGTGGCGCTGAGCGTCGGCTACTTCCTGACGCCCGACTCACCCCTGCGCACCCTGCTGTTGATCGCGATCGCCGCGTCGTCGGTCGGGGCCGTGCTGCTCGGCGTGGCCGTGCACCGGCCGGCCCGGACCCTGCCGTGGCTGCTCCTCGCGGCCGGGGTGGCCTGCTACGCGACCGGCGACGGGGTGTTCTACTGGCCCCAGCTCGTCGAGGGCCGGCCGCCACCCGGCCCGGGGCTGGCCGACGTGCTCTACCTGGTGATGTACCCCTGCCTGGCCATAGCCCTGGTCATCGTGGTGCGCCGGCAGAACCCCGGCGGCGACCGGGCCGCGCTCATCGACGGCACCATCGTCACCGTCGGCGCCGCGCTGCTGACGTGGGTGTTCCTCATCGAGCCGTACCTGAGCCAGCCCGGCATCTCCGGCGTCCAGCGCGTCATCGCGGTCGGCTACCCCCTCGGCGACGTGCTGGTGCTGGCCGTCATGGCCCGGATCGGCGGCGGCCGCAGCGCCCGCGCCGCGCCGCTGCGCATCCTCTTCGCCGGCTTCGCCTGCCTGCTCGCCGCCGACGCCGCCTTCACCTGGCAGTCGCTGCGCGGCACCTTCCACGCCGGCAGCTGGCCCGACCTCCTCTGGATCGGCTTCTACCTCGGCATCGGCGGCGCCGCGCTGCACCCGGGCATGCGCCTGGTCGACGAGCGGCTCCCGCCGGCCGCGCCCCGGCTGTCCAGCGGCCGGGTGGCCGTGCTGCTGGCCGTGGCCGCGCTGCTCATCCCGGTCGTGATCACCGTCAAGGCGGCCGCCTCGGCCGAGCTGGCGGTCTTCCTCACCGCCTCGTGCGTGCTGTTCGTGCTGGTCCTGGTCCGCCTGGCCGACGTGGTCGAGGTGCTGCGCGAGGTGCAGCGGCAGCGGGCCGAGGGCCGGTTCCAGCGCCTCACCGAGCAGGTCACCGACCTGCTGTCGATCTGCCGGCGCGACGGCGTCGTGCAGTACGTGACGCCCTCGGTGGAGTCGCTGCTCGGCGTGCCACCGGCGGCCGTGCTCGGCCGGCCGCTCACCGACCTGGTCCACCCCGACGACCGGGACGGGGTCGCCGTCCTGCTCGACACCCGCGACGAGGCCGGTCTGGTCGGGCCGGTGGAGTGCCGGCTGCGGCGGGCCGACGGCAGGTACGTGATCACCGAGACCGTGGGCCGGGCCGTCGACGACGCCGACGAGAGCGGCTACCTCTTCACTACCCGGGACATCACGGAACGCAAGGCGCTCGAGGAGCAGCTGACCCACCGCGCGTTCCACGACGAGCTGACCGGCCTGGCCAACCGCGCCCTGCTGGCCGACCGGATTCACCACGCGCTGGAGCGGCGCGGCACGCCGTACCGCCACATCGCCCTGCTCATCGTCGACCTCGACGACTTCAAGACGGTCAACGACTCCCTCGGCCGGGTCGCCGGCGACGCCCTGCTCCGGACCACCGCCGACCGGCTGCGCTCCTGCCTGCGCTCCGCGGACACCGCCGCCCGCCTCGGCGGCGACGAGTTCGCGATGCTGCTGGAGCAGCTCGACGACGCCGCCGAGGCGGCCCGCATCGCCGAGCGGGTGCTCGCGACCGTGCGCCGGCCGCTGACCGTCGAGGGCCGGGAGATCCAGCCGCGGGCCAGCGTCGGCATCGCGCTGCCCGACCCGGACCGCCTGCCGGACGCCGACGAGCTGCTGCGCAACGCCGACGTGGCCATGCACATGGCCAAGCGTCAGGGCCGCAACCGCTACGCCTACTTCGCCCCCAGCATGCACGCCGGCCTGATGGAGAAGCTCGACCTGGCCGAGGACCTGCGCGGCGCCATCGAGCGGCACGAGCTGCTCGCGCACTACCAGCCCTTCGTCGACCTGCGCGACGGCGCGATCGTCGGCGCCGAGGCGCTGGTCCGCTGGCCGCACCCGGAGAAGGGGCTCATCCCGCCGGACCGGTTCATCGGGCTGGCCGAGGAGACCGGCCTGATCCTGCCGCTGGGCTACGAGGTGCTCGGCGCCGCCTGCCGGGCCGCCGCCGGCTGGCCGGGGGAGCAGCGCATCAGCGTGAACCTCTCCCCGCGCCAGGTGCAGGACCCGGCCGTCACGCTGTACGTCCAGCAGACCCTCCTGCACAGCGGCCTGCCGCCGCACCGGCTGACCCTGGAGATCACCGAGTCGCTGCTCAGCGAGGACGCCGAGGTCGCCGCGAACCGCCTCGCCGAGCTCAAGGCGCTGGGCGTACGGCTGGCGGTCGACGACTTCGGCACGGGCTACTCGTCGCTGTCGCGCCTGCACGCCTTCCCGATCGACATCCTGAAGATCCCCAAGCCGTTCGTCGACGGGGTGGCCGGCGGCCAGGAGCACTCGGCCCTGGCCCGGGCCATCCTCGACCTGGCGCAGGCGCTGGGCCTGCAGGTGGTGGCCGAGGGCATCGAGGACGCCGCCCAGGCGCGCGAACTGCGCCGCCTGGGCTGCCCGATCGGCCAGGGCTTCCACTTCTCCCGGCCGGTGCCGGAGGCCGCCTTCGCGACCCTGCTGGCCAAGGGCTCCTTCGCCCTGGTCTAGGACTTCGTGCAGGCCACGGCGGGAGTGCCGCCGGTGCCGGAGCCGATGAAGCCGTAGCTGACCGTCGCGCCGGCCGCCAGGGTGCCGTTCCAGGCGACGTTGGAGGCGGTGACCGCGGCCCCGGACTGGGTGAGCGTCGCGTTCCAGGACTGCGTGACCTGCTCCCCGTTCGCGAACGTGAACCGGGTCGTCCAGCCGGTGATGGCCGTCGTGGCCTTTACGGTGACCTCCGCCTGGAAGCCGCCCTGCCACTGGTTCGTCACCTTGTACGTGGCGGTGCAGGCCGACGTGCCGGTGCTGGCGCTCGGTGATGCCGAGGCCGAGGCCGATGGCGTGGCCGATGCGGAGGCCGATGTGGAGGCTGAGGGGCTGGTCGGCACCTTGTTCAGGACCGCCGCCAGGGGCGGGTACCAGCGGTCGGCCATCTTGCGGTTGCCGTTGTCGTTCGGGTGCACCCCGTCGCCCGTGTCCGCGGCCGTGTCGAAGCCGGTCCACTGGTCGACCACCACGACGGGGGAGGCCGCCGTGGTGTGCGCCGCCGCCCAGCCCGGGATCGCGGCGTTGAGCGCCACCACCCGCTGCGCGCACTCGGGGCACGAGGACGGGTTCATCGGGATGATCTGGGCGACGAGCAGGCGCATGGCCGGGTTGCTGGCGCGCATCTGGTCGAGCAGCTTGGAGTACGCGGCCAGGATCGTGTCGACCGAGCGGTTGCTCCACACGTCGTTGGTGCCGAAGTGCATGAGCACCACGTCCGGGTGGGTGGCCGCGAGCCAGCCGGGGAGCTGGTTCTGGTCGGCGACCGCGGTGACGAGGGCGCCGCCGTGGCCCTCGCCGTCGCCGTCGTACGGCACCGAGCAGCCCTGCGGGGGCTGGGTGCCGACGAAGTCGATGTTGGTGTACCCACCGGACTGCAAGGCCTGCCACAGCAGCGCCCGCCAGCAGCCCGGCGAGCCGGTGATCGAGTCGCCGAGGGGCATGATCCGCACCGGGGCGGCCGCGGCCGCCCCGGGCAGGGCGAGCAGGACCGTGGCGGCGACGCAGGCCAGCACCGCCGAGATCGTCGACATCATCCGCAGGCGCATGCCCAGCAGTGCAGCAAGCGCTTCGACGATCGCTCAATGTCGATCAGTGTGGCACCCGCCGGACCAGGGCCCGGCGGGTGAACGTTTCACAGCGCCTGCAGCAGGGCGGCCAGGTCCGCGGGCCGGCTGAACATCGGCCAGTGCCCGGTGGGCAGCTCGTGCAGCCGGTACGCGCGGCGGTCCAGCCCGGCGACGAACGGGTGCCCGGCCGCGATCATCCCCTCGACCGCCGCCCTGGTGAACGTGTTGAGCACCAGCTCGGTCGGCGGCTGCTCGGGCGCGCGCAGCCGCAGCGGCTCGACGACGGTGGCCCACGGGTGCGGGGTGGCCCGCTCGCGGATCCAGGCCGACCGGCCCTCCAGGCCGGCGAAGAGCGCCGGGTCGTCGGCCGGGTCGAACGAGGGCGGCACGACGTCCTGCTCGTCGACCTTCGCGGAGAAGTCGGCCTGGCGGGTGCCGTCCGGGACGGGGCCGCTGTCGATGTACACCACGCGGGAGACCCGGCCGGGCAGCCGCTCGGCCGCGCCCCGCACCGGGAGCCCGCCGTAGCTGTGCCCGACCAGCGTCACCGCCGCCCGGTCGCCGGCCGCCGCGACCACGTCCTCGATGTGCGACTCGAGCGTCGCGGTGCCCGCCTCGGCCCGCCGCTCGGCCAGCCCGCCCAGCGTCACCGCGGTCACGTCGTGCCCGGCCGCGCGCAGCGGCTCCGCCACCGCGTCCCACGCCCAGCCGCCCAGCCACATGCCCGGCACCAGGATGAAGTTCGTCATGCCCCGAGGCTAGGATCGAATCAGGGCGAGATCCGTCCTGATTCAGCGCCCATCCGGAGTGGCCCGTGTCACAGTCGACGGGCAACGTGCTCGCCCTGCTCGAGGTGCTCCAGGCCCGGCCCGGGCTGACCGGCCCCCAGCTGGCCGAGCGGCTCGGCGTCGACCAGCGCACCGTGCGCCGCTACGCCGCCGCCCTGGCCGACCTCGGCCTGCCGGTGCGGGCCGGCCGCGGGCGCTACGGCGGCTACCGCCTCGCCCCCGGCTACCGCCTGCCGCCGCTGATGCTCGCCGACGACGAGGCCGTGGCCGTGGTGCTCGGCCTGCTCGCCGCCGAACGGCTGGGCCTCGGCGTCACCGCGCCCGCGCGCGAGACGGCGCTGGCCAAGATCGAGCGGGTGCTGCCCGACGCCCTGCGCGAGCGGGTCCGGGCGGTGCGCGCCACCCTGGGCTTCACCCAGCCGCCGAAGGAGCAGGTCGCGGTCGAGGCCCGGCACCTGCTGACCCTCGGCGAGGCGGCGCGGGACCGGCGGCGGGTGACGCTGTCGTACCGCTCGTGGCGCGGCGAGGAGACCGAGCGCGCCTTCGACCCCTACGGCCTCGTCTTCCACGCCGGCCGCTGGTACGCCACCGGCCTCGACCACCTCCGCGGCGAGCCCCGCACGCTGCGGCTGGACCGCATCGGGACCGTCGTGCTGGGGCAGGACCGGTTCGAGCCCCCGCCGGAGACCTTCGACCCGGTCGGGCACGTCGTGGCCGGGCTGGCCGCGGTGCCGTACCGCCACGAGGTCGAGGTCCTGCTGCGGGCCGGCGTAGACGAGGTCCGCCGCCGCATCCCGGCCACCATCGGCGCCGTCGAGCCGGCCGGGGACCGCGCCCGCCTGACCTGCCGGGCCGAGCACCTCGACGGCATGGCCCGGATGCTCGCCGGCCTGGGCTGGGAGTTCGAGATCGTCCGCCCGGACGCGCTGCGCGACGAGGTGGCCGCGCTGGCCCGCTACCTGAGCGGGGTGGCCGGCCGGTAGGACTCGCCGTGCGCGTCGGCGCAGTGCTGGTCGTCGGCCGCGACCGCCGCCGTGATGGCGGCGTGGTCGACCTGCAGCGTCGAGTGCGTGATGCGGTACTCCCGGCGCAACAACCCCTCGATCGCCGCCCGCACCCGGTGGCAGTCCCGCCCCTCGGCCACCAGCACGTGGGCCGACAGCGCCGGCTCCCCGGAGGTGATCTGCCATACGTGCAGGTCGTGCACCTCGACCACGTCCGGCACGCCGGCCAGCCGCGACCCCAGCGCCGGCGGGTCGATCCCGCTCGGCGCCGCCTCCAGGAAGATCCGCCCGGACGCCCGCACCAGCCCGAAACCGGCCCGCACCATGAGCGCCACCACCAGCAGCGTGGCGATCGCGTCGGCCCGGGTGAACCCGGTGACCACCATGACCAGCCCGGCCGCCGCCGTCGCGATGAACGCGAACAGGTCGTTGAGGACGTGCTGGAACGCCCCTTCGACGTTGAGGCTGCGCCGGTTCGCCTTGCTCATCGCCCACGCCGCCGCGAGGTTGACCCCGATGCCCGCGACCGCCGTGACCAGCACCGGCCACCCGACGACGGCCGGCGGTTCGATCAGCCGCCGCACCGCCTCGACGGCGAGCACCGCCCCGAGGATGAGCATGGTGATCCCGTTCGCCTGCGCGGAGAGGATCTCGGCCCGCTTCAGGCCGAAGGTGTACCCCCCTTTGGGCGGCCGCGCCGCGAGCCGCATGGCCACGAGCGCCAGCCCGATCGCCCCGGCGTCGGTGAGCATGTGCGCGGCGTCGGAGAGCAGCGCCAGCGAGCGGGCCAGCAGGCCGACGACCACCTCGCCGGCCATGAAGGCGCCGATCAGCCCGAGCGCGAGGCTCAGCCAGCGCCGGTCGGCATCGCGCTGCACCCCGTGGTGGTGCCCGTGCTCCCCGTGCTCGTGCCCCGCGTGCTCGTCGTGGTCGTGCTCATGGTCGTGCGGGAGGCTCCGGTGCTCGTCGTGGTGGTCGCTCACGCTTCAAGACTCTCCCACGCGCACCGGGCCATGGGGTGGTGGTGCCGGTTTTCGACAAGGGGCGGGCGCCGGCCCGCCGCGACCTATCGGATTTTTCGTTTTGCGGGGCATCTGTCCGCTTCTGGCCTGTGGTGTTCCCCGGTCCACACCGAGAAGAGATCAACCGGGCGGCGGGCCCGCCGATGGTGCGCGCATGACCTACCGCCGTCGTGCCTACCGGCTCCTCGCACTGCTCGCCCTCGCCATCCAGGGAGCATTCCTCCTGGTCGACGCGGCGCCGGCCGAGGCGGCGGGGCCCAATGCGGTGATCACCGACGCCGGCTGCCGCACGACCTCGCTCGGCCGCTCCGACGACGGCACGTCGGGCGAGGTCCCGCTCGGGTTCTCGGTCAACTTCTTCGGCACGACGTACGGCGGCATGTTCGTCAGCAACAACGGCGACGTCACGTTCGGCGAGGCCTACTCCGGCTACTCCGGGCTTGACCTCTCCGCCTTCGGCAGCCCGATCGTCGCGGTCGCGTTCTACGACGTCGACACCCGATCTGCCGGCACCACCCCGGTCTCCTACGGCCCGGTCACCTACGCCGGCCGGCCCGCCTACTGCGTGAACTGGGTCAACGTCGGCTACTACAACAACGGCGAGGACCGGCTCAACAGCTCCCAGCTGCTGCTGGTCGACAGGTCGGACACCGGGGCGAACAACTTCGACATCGTCATGAACTACGACCGCCTGGTCTACGAGCCGTCGGGCGGCCTGACCGTCGGCTACTCCAGCGGCACCGAGGCCTCCACCTACGTCTACCCGGGCTCCGGCGTGGCCGGCGCGCTCGTCGACACCAACACCTCGACCGGGCTCGTGCACAACTCGGGCGGCAGCAGCCAGCGCGGGCGGTACGTGTACCAGGTGCGCGGCGGCCGGCCGAGCCCGCCCGGCGGGCAGTCCATCGACTTCGCGGCGATCGCCGACGTCACGTACGGGGTCGCCCCGTTCACGGTCGGCCCGGCCGCCTCGTCCGGCCTGCCGGTGTCGCTCGCCGCGTCCGGCGCGTGCACGGTGTCCGGCTCGACCGTCGCCGTCACCGCCGTCGGCACCTGCACGCTGACCGCGAGCCAGGCCGGCGACGGCACCTACACCGCGGCCGCCCCGGTCACCCGCGCGTTCCAGGTCACCAAGGCGCCGGTGCCGGTGTCGCTGGCCGGGCTGGGGCAGACGTACGACGGCACCCAGCGCGCCGTCACCGCGGTCGCCGACCCCGACCCGGGCAACGGCGCGATGACCGTCACCTACGACGGCTCCGCGACCGCGCCGACCGTCGCCGGCAGCTACGCGGTGCAGGCCACGTACTCCTCCGCCACGCACGCCGGCAGCGCGTCCGGCACGCTCGTGGTGGCCAGGGCGGCGCAGACCATCACCTTCCCCGAGCTGCCCGGCCGCAGCTTCGGCGACAACCCGGTCCGCCTGGGCGCCTCCAGCGGCGCCGGGCTGCCCGTCACCTACGCCGCCGCCGGCACCTGCGCGGTGGCCGGCGCCACGCTGACCATCACCGGCGCCGGGCAGTGCACCGTCACCGCGGCGCAGGGCGGCGACGCCAACCACACCGCCGCCGCGCCCGTCTCGCGCTCCTTCGCCGTGGCCAAGGGCGCCGTCACGATCACGCTGACCGGGCTGTCGCAGGTGTACAGCGGTACCGCCCGCGAGGTGAAGGCGGCCGTCGACCCCGCCGGCGTCGGCACCGTGCGCATCACCTACGACGGGTCGCTCACCCCGCCCACCACGGCCGGCACCTACCACGTCGTGGTGAGCGTGGACGGCCCGAACCGCGAGGGCCTGCTCGAGGCGACGCTGACCGTCGCCAAGGCGCCGCAGGCGGTCGACTTCGCCGACCTGGCCGCCGCGACGTTCGGCGACGCCCCACGCCCGCTGGCGGCCACCGCGTCGTCCGGGCTGCCGGTGCGCTTCACCGCGACCGGCAGCTGCGAGCTGCGCGACGGCGCGCTCGCCTTCGCGCGCGGCGGCGAGTGCGTCGTGACCGCCCACCAGGACGGCGACGCGAACCGGCTCGCGGCGCCCGGCGTGGCCCGCACCATCGACGTGGCCCGGGCCGTGCAGGAGCTGCGCCTGAGCGCGCCCGGCGCCCTCACCGTGGGCGGGGCCGCGGGCGCGGTCGCCGCCGAGTCCAGCGCCGGGCTGCCGGTCCAGGTGTCCGCGGCCGGCGGCTGCGAGCTGCGCACCGAGGCCGGCGCCGGCACCCTCGCGCCGGTGCACGCCGGCGACTGCACGGTCACCGCCGCCCAGCCGGGCGACGAGTCCTATTTGCCGGCGGCCACCGCGACCGCCACGGCCCGGGTCGCCCGGGGCGCGGCGACGCTGCACGTGCGCGACCTGTCCCAGGCGGCCGACGGCCGGCAGCACACGGCCGCGGTGACCACCACGCCGTCCGGCCTCACCGGCGTCGCCGTCACCTACAACGCCTCCGGCACGGCACCCCGCAAGCCCGGCACCTACCGGGTCGTCGCCGCGCTCGACAACCCCGACTGGGTCGCGGCGCCCGTGGTCGCGCGGCTGACCCTCGCGCAGCCCGCCCCGGCGCCGGTGCAGAACCCGATCACCGGCACCCGGCCGGAGCTGGCCCCGAACGCGGCGCTGTCCATGGTCGGCGGCAAGGCGTCCACGATCACCCGCGCCCCCGACCAGGGCGGCGGGCTGAAGCTGACCGGCTCCGGCTTCACCGCCGCGGTCGCCGCGCTCAGCGCGAGCCGCGTCCGGCAGCCGCTGGACGCCGACGGCAAGCTCGTCGTCGACCGCAAGCACGAGGTGCTCGTCTCGATGACCGGCTTCGCCGCCAACACCCGCGCGGACGTGTGGCTGTTCTCCGACCCGGTGCTCATCGGACGTGTCACCGCCGGCGCCGACGGCTCGGTGGACGCCACGCTGCCGGTGCCCGCGTCGCTGCCGGTCGGCGAGCACACGCTGCAGGTCAACGGGCTCACCGCGGACGGGCAGCAGCGCTCGCTCGCCGTCGGGCTGGTGCTCGTCGACGTGCCGGCCACCCCGACGCCGGCCGCCTCGGGCCCGGCCACCACGGCCCCGGCGGAGCCCAGCGACGTGCAGGCCGTCCCGTCCGGGCCGGTGAGGACCACCGCACCGGCGCCGCCGGCGAGCTCCGACCCGCTGGACCGGCTGCCGAAGTACGTCCCGGCCGCCCACGCCGCCGCCGTGCTCAACACCGGCGTCGCCGGCTTCACCCTGCTGGCCGTCTCGGCCGGTGCGGGCGCCGGCGCGGCCACGCACAAGACCAGCCGGCGCAAGGGCGGGAAGATCAGCTCCGGCTCCTCGAAGTTCTTCAAGGAGCGCTGGGACGGCACCGGCCCGGGCGACCGCTCGTTCACGTGGCGGCTGTTGCCCTCCGGATGGCTGGACCGGCTGAGCCTCGCGCTGCCGCAACGGGTGGCGCCGTACTCGCCGCTGATCGCCCGGATCCTCGGCGACGGCTCCTACCTGCGCTCGATGTTCGGCGTCGGCTGGTGGGCGGTCCCCGCGGCCGGCGCGGTGCTCGGCGCCGTGGCCGCGGTGCAGAGCCACGGCTCGCCGCTGCCGTCGGCCGGAATCATGCTCGCGCTCGTGGTGCTGGGCATCCTGGACGCGTTCGCCGGCCTCGCCGCCGCCGTCGTGTTCTTCGCGTCCGTGGTCGCCTCCGGCGGCGTCACCTCGGCCGACGGGCTGCGCCTGCTGCTCGGCGTGTGCGCCATGTGGTTCGCGTTCGCCCTGCTCGCCGGGGTCGTCCGGCCGTTCCGGCGGCCTCCGGCCGAGCGCGCGCTGGACTGGTGGACCCGCGGCGCCGACGTGCTCATCGCGTCGCTCATGGGCGGCTGGGCCGTGCAGAAGGCCGTGGGCGCACTGTCCGGGCTGGCCGGGCACCACCTGCCGATCGCGTCGTCGGCCGACCGGATCGCGCTGGCCGCGCTCGCGACCATCGCCGGGCGGATCGTCCTGGAGACCGTGGCGGCGTGGGCGTACCCGCAGCGGCTGTGCGAGGTGCGCCCGGAGAAGCTGCCGAAGCCGGGCACCGTGCAGCGGCTCACCGCCATCGGCCTGCGGACCGCGGTGTTCGTCTTCGTGTCCGTCTCGTTCCTGGGCGCGCCCTGGCAGCTGTGGGTCGGCACCGTGCTGTTCATCGTGCCGCAGGTGCTCAGCGTGTACGAGGACAAGTTCCCGAACCAGCCGAAGCTGTTCCGCGTGCTGCCGAAGCGGATCGTGAAGACGGTCTTCATGATGCTCGTCGGCACGGTGGCCAGCCTGGTCCTGGCCAAGCTGATCCACGACCCGGAGTCGCGCATCGTCAACGGCTTCATCCTGCTGACCCTGCCGGGCCTGGCCTTCTCGCTCATCGAGCTCTTCGGCCGCGAGGGCGAGACCAAGGACCAGAGCTGGCCCCGCGAGCTCGCCGGCGGCGCGGTGGTGGCGGTCGGCATCGCGGCGGCCCTGGGGGTGTTCTCGTAGCGGACCCGGCGTGTCGCTATTCGTGGCCCTCGACGGGCTCAGGGGGAGGCGGTGGCGGGGGCAGTGCCGGGAGCAGGGCGGACTGGGCCGCGGTCGGGGTGAACGCCCCGGCCGCGGCCACGGTTGTCAGGTCCACCGTCACCGAGCTGCGCCGCCGGCTGCCGCGGTCCGTGGCCGTGACCTCCAGCAGGCCGTTGGCGTCGATGTCGAAGCACACGTCGATCGGGCCGGGCGCCGGCAGGCCGGTCAGCTCGAAGGCGGCCAGGGGCGTGTTCGCCGGCGCCTCGGGGTGGTCGCCCTCGAAGACGCGCAGCAGTACCGAATCCTGGGTCTCGGCGGCCGTGGTGACGGTCCGGGTGATGCGGGTCGGGATGGAGGTGTTGCGCTCGATCAGGGTCAGCATCGCGCCGCCCGCGAGCTCGATGCCCAGGCCGAGCGAGGTCACGTCGAGCAGGATGACGTCCTTCAGGCCGCCGCCGAGCACGCCCGCCTGCAGGGTGGCGCCCATGACCACGCCCTCCGGGGGCAGGCCGCGGTACGGCGCGCGGCCCGCGGTCAGGTCGCGGACCAGGTTGCCGACCGCGGGCATCCGGGCCGCGCCGCCGACGAGGACGACCCGGTCCACACCGCCGATCTGGATGCCCGCGTCGCGCAGGACCCGCTCGACCGGGGCCCGGCAGCGGGCCAGCAGGTCGCGGGTGAGCTGCTCGAAGGCCGGGCGGGTGATGGTCTCGGCGACGTGGACCGGGCCGGCCTCGGTCGTGCCCAGGTACGGCAGGGCGATCTCCGCGCTGCCGGCCGAGGACAGCTCGACCTTGGCCCGCTCCGCCGCCTCGCGAAGGCGCTCGAGGGCGGCGGGGCGGCCGGTCACGTCCAGGCCGTACCGCTGCCGGATCAGGCTCGTCAGGTGCGTCACGAGCCGGCGGTCCCAGTCGTCGCCGCCGAGGTTCGGGTCGCTCGCGGTCGACTTGATCTCGATGATGCCCTCGCCGATCTCGACCAGCGACACGTCGAACGTGCCGCCGCCCAGGTCGAACACGAGGACCGTCTCCTCCGCGTTCCGGTGCAGCCCGTGCGCCAGCGCCGCGGCGGTGGGCTCGTTGAGGATGCGCAGCACGTCGAGGCCGGCCCGGCGGACCGCGCCGGCCAGGGCCAGCCGCTGCCGCTGGTCGAAGGAGGCCGGCACGGTGAGCACCGCGCCGCGGATCGGCCCGTCCACATAGGACTCGGCGTCGACGTGCAGGCGGGCGACCAGCAGGGTCAGGAGGTCTTCGGCGGAGTACCGCACCCCGCCCCGGGCGATGCTCCAGCCCGTGCCGACCTTGAGCTTGGCCGCCCGCACGGTGCCGTCGGGGTTGGTCATCGCCTGCCGGGCCGCCGCGGCGCCCGCGAGGGCCGCGCCGTCCGCGGTCACGGCCACGACGCTCGGGGTGGTCTCGGCGCCCTCGGCGTTGGGCAGCAGCCGCACCCGGCCCTGCTCGAGGAGGCCGACCGAGGCGTTCGTGGTGCCGAGGTCGATGCCGACGATCGGGTCGCGATCGGTCGGCGGCCGCTGGCCGGGGATGGCGCCGAGGCCGTTGCCGTACCACAGCTCGCGCGCCCGCCGCGCCACGGCCCGGTCGGGCTCGCCCAGCAGCGCGCGCAGCACCGTCTGCCCGTCCGCCCGCGCCGAGGGGGTGTTCAGGAGCCGCTCGGCCAGCCGCAGTTCCTCCTCGGCGTTTCGCTGCGGCGGTACGGCGGGTGCCGGCACGATGTCGCCGCCGGCGTCGAGCGCGCCCTCGGCCACGACCAGCTCGGGAAGGTCCAATGTGGTCGGTGCGACGCGCAGGGACCGGTGCAGCAGCGTGGCCACCAGCGGCACCCGGGAGGCACCCCCGACCAGGAAGACCCCGCCAAGGGACTCCGGCTCGACGCCGACGGTGCGCAGTACCGTCCGGGTCAGCGCCGTCGTGCGCTCCAGGATCGGCCGGGCCAGCGCCTCGAACTCCTCCCGCGTCACGTGCACGTCGGCCCCGACGAGCGGCACGTGCAGCCCCGCGGAAGGCCGCCGCGACAGCTGCTCCTTGACCGCCCGGGCGGACCGCAGCAGCTCGTAGCGGGCCCGCCGGTGCGGGTTGGTGACCGGCCGGTCGAGGTCCGCCCAGCGCTCGTGCGGCGTCTGGGCCCGCACGTGGTCGAGGATGGCCGCGTCGAGGTACAGCCCGCCCACGTCGGCCAGCCCGTCCTCGGCCAGCACCGCGAAGCCGTCGCCGCGCCGCTGTACCACGCTGACGTCGAACGTGCCGGCCCCGAGGTCGTAGACGACGAGGCACTGGCCCTCGGCGAGCCGCTTGCTCAGCACGCCCGCGTAGTAGGCGGCCGCCGCCACCGGCTCGGCGACCATGCGCACGTCGCCCAGCCCGGCCCGCGCGGCCGCCTCGGCCAGCACGCCCTTGCGCAGGTGCCGCCAGCCGCTCGGGTGGGTCAGCACGGCGTCGATCGGGGCGCCGCCGGCCACCCGCCGCGCCTCGCCGGCCACCCGGTCCAGCACCGCGGCGACGAGGTCCGCGACGGCCATCTCCCGCTCGCCCAGCCACACGGTGCCGTCGTCGATGCGCAGCTTCGGGTTGGGCTCCAGCCCGGCCGGCCGGGCCAGCGCGGCCCGCTCGGCGTCGGACCCCGTGAGCACCTCCTCGCCGGCCGCCGCCCAGACGGCGGAGGAGAGCAGCGGGGAGGCGTCGAACAGCAGCGGCCGCACGCGCCCGGACGCGTCGCGCAGCACGCCCACGGTGGTGGACGTCCCGAAGTCGATCGCCAGGCGGTAACCGTCCACGACGCACACGATAGCCAGCCGAGTCTGGTAGTGGTGGAACCATGCTGCTACAGGACAAGGTTGCGATTGTCTATGGAGGCGCGGGGTCGGTCGGCGGCGCGATCGCCCGGGCGTACGCGCGCCACGGTGCGGTGGTGCACCTGGCCGGGCGGACCGAGGCGACGTTGCGGGACGTGGCCGACGAGATCGCCGGCGCCGGCGGCACGGCCCACGTGGACGTCGTCGACGCGCTCGACGAGCGGGCCGTGGACGAGCACGTCGAGCGGGTCGTGGCGCGCTCGGGCCGGCTCGACGCGTCCGTCAACGTCATCTCCGACCGGGACGTGCAGGGCACGCCGATGGTCGAGATGAGCGTCGAGGACTACCTGTCACCGGTGGTCACGGCGGTGCGGTCCAAGTTCCTCACCGCCCGCGCCGCCGCTCGCGTCATGGTGCCGCGGCGTTCGGGCCTCATCCTGTACTTCGGGGGCCGATTCGACTGGACCGTGTGCCGCCGGTTCAGCGTCGGCGGGCTGGGCGTCATGTTCGACGCGGTCGAGTCGATGCGCCGGCAGCTCGCCGCCGAGCTGGGCCCGCACGGCATCCGGGTGGTCACGCTGCACACCGGCGGGCTGCCGGAGACCATCCCGGACGACTTCGCCGGGCGGGACGAGCTCGTCAAGGCGCTGACCGACCTCACGATCTCCGGCCGGCCGGCCACCCTGGCCGACGTCGGCGAGGTCGCCGCGTTCGCCGCGTCGGACCTGGCCCGGACCGTCACCGGCGCCTCGATCAACATCTCCGCGGGGGCGGCGTTCGACTAGTCGATCATTGCAAGAACTTGCCGTTGTTTCAGGAAGTTGCCCCAGCTCAGGCCGTGTTATTGGCGATGAGCTGGGGCAATTCCTGCAAGAACCTTGACAAGCATGAATGGGAACGACCACTCTTCCCCCACGCGTTGCAACGCCTTGTGTCTCCGCCGGCCGCCACCGATTCGCAGAGTGCAAGGAGTACCCCCACCATGCCCCGCCGCAGACGTGCCTGGATCGTCGTCCTGTCCCTGCTCGCCGCGCTGCTGCCGGCCCGCGCCCTCGCGGCCGCCGGCAACGCCCTGACCGTCTACTACAAGCCGCCCGCCGCCTGGAGCACCGTCAACGTGCACTGGGCGCCCAACGGCGGCGCCTGGACCGCCGTGCCCGGCCAGCCGATGTCGGCCGCGGGCTGCGCCGGCTGGTACACCCGCACGCTCGACCTCGGCTCCGCCACCGGCGCCCAGCTGACGTTCAACAACGGGTCGGGCACCTGGGACAACCACTCGGGGGCGAACTACTCCGTCGGCACCGGGATCGTGGCGATCTCGAACGGCAGCATCGGTACCGCCAACCCCTGCTCGGCGCCGCCGACCTCCTCGCCGCCGGGCGGCAACACCGCCACCGTCTTCTACTCGACCGCCGGCAAGACGTGGCCGACGGTGAACATCCACTACGCGCCCGACGGCGAGGCCTGGACCGCCGTGCCGGGCGTGCCGATGAACGAGACCGCGTGCGCCGGCTGGACCAAGAAGACCGTCCAGCTGGGCGCGGCCACCGGCATGCAGGCCGTGTTCAACAACGGATCCGGCGTGTGGGACAACAACAACGGCAACAACTACCGCATCGCCGCGGGCACCACGCGGGTCGCGGGCGGGGTCGTCACCGGCAACGCGGCCGACCCGTGCGCCGCGGTGCCGCCGGACACCACGCCGCCGAGCGTGCCGGGCAACCTCACCGCCGCCGTGGACCACGTGACGGTCACCCTCGGGTGGAGCGCCTCGAGTGACGACCGGGGCGTCACGGGGTACCAGGTGACCAGAAACCCGGGCGGGAACGTCCTCACGACGTCCACCAACGCCTACATCGACGGCAGCCTGGCCCCGCAGACCACCTACTCGTACTCGGTCCGCGCGGTCGACGCCGCCGGCAACCTCTCCGCCGCGAGCGCGACCGTCACCGTCACGACCGGCGACGCGCCGCCGCTGCCGCCCGGCGGGACGATGCTCGGCGGCGACCCGCGCAAGGAGAGCATCTACTTCGTGCTCACCGCCCGCTTCTACGACGGCGACACGTCCAACGACCGCGGCGGCAGCCAGCACGTCCGGTCGGGCAACGCGGCCAACAACGACCCGATGTTCCGCGGCGACTTCAAGGGCCTCGTGGACCGCCTCGACTACATCAAGGGCCTCGGCTTCTCCGCCATCTGGATCACGCCGGTCGTGCTCAACCGCTCCGACTACGACTACCACGGGTACCACGGCTGGGACTTCTACCGCGTCGACCCGCGCCTGGAGTCGCCGGGCGCGACGTACCAGGACCTCATCAACGCCGCGCACGCCAAGGGCCTGAAGATATACCAGGACGTGGTCTACAACCACAGCTCCCGCTGGGGCGCCAACGGGCTGTTCGTGCCCACCGTGTGGGGCGCCCGCGACGGGCAGTGGGACTGGATGTACAGCGAGAAGGTCCCCGGCGCGGTCTACGACCCGATGCAGGAGAACTCGCTCGGCCGCGCCTACAACGGCGACCTGTGGTCCAGCACCGCCCCGCCCGGCAACACCTGCCCGAACTACGGCCTGCCGAACGGGCAGTACAGCCCGGAGGGGTACACCATCCACAGCTGCCAGTGGCCGAGCCCGACCGCCTCGATGTTCCCCGCGAGCCTCTACCACCAGTGCTGGATCGGCAACTGGGAGGGCGAGGACTCCCGCTCCTGCTGGCTGGCCGACGACCTCGCCGACCTCAACACCGAGAACCCGGTGGTCCAGCAGTACCTCATCGGGGCGTACAACAAGTACATCGACATGGGCGTGGACGGCTTCCGGGTCGACACCGCCGTCCACATCCCCCGGGTGACGTGGAACCGCCGCTTCCTGCCGGCCCTGCAGCAGCACCTGATCCAGAAGTACGGCGCGGCGAAGGCGGCCGACTTCTACGTCTTCGGCGAGGTCGCGGCGTTCGTGAACGACAAGTGGAACCGCGGCTCGGTCAACCACTCGGCCCAGTTCTACACCTGGAAGGAGCGCCGGTCCTATGTGGACGACGACGTCCAGGCCGCGCTCGACCAGTACAACTACGAGGAGCAGCAGGGCCCGGCCGGCCAGCCGGCGAGCACCAACGCCTTCCTCAACGGCAACGAGTACCACGCCCCGGACCACTCGCAGTTCTCCGGCATGAACATCATCGACATGCGGATGCACATGAACTTCGGCGACGCCCCGAACGCCTTCCGCAACGGCGCCGACTCCGACGACTCGACCAACGACGCCACGTACAACGCGGTCTACGTCGACTCCCACGACTACGGCCCGAACAAGAGCTCCACCCGCTACGCCGGCGGCACCGACGCCTGGGCCGAGAACATGTCCCTGATGTGGACCTTCCGCGGCGTACCGGTTCTCTACTACGGCTCCGAGATCGAGTTCCAGGCCGGCAAGCAGATCGACTGCGGCCCGAGCTGCCCGCTGGCCACCACCGGCCGCGCCTACTACGGCGACCACATCACCGGCACGGTGACCGCCCCGGACTACGGCGTGGTGACCGCCTCCTCCGGCGCGGTGGCCACCACCCTGTCCCAGCCGCTGGTGAAGCACCTGCAGCGGCTGAACCAGATCCGCCGCGCCGTCCCGGCCCTGCAGATGGGCCAGTACTCGACGGCCGGGATCACGGGCAGCCAGATCGCCTTCAAGCGCCGCTACACCAGCGGCTCGGTGGACAGCTTCGTCCTGGTGACCGTCTCCTCGACCGCCACCTTCACCGGCATCCCGAACGGCACCTACACCGACGCCGTGACGGGCGACGTCAAGGTCGTCACCAACGGGGTCCTCACCGCCACCGTCACCGCCAAGGGCGACCTGCGCGCCTACGTCCTGTCTCTGCCTGGCAACCCGGCCCCGGGCAAGGTCGGCACGGACGGCCCGTACCTGCGCTGACCGGCCCTGGGATACGGCTCAGCCGGCCGCCTCGCCGAGTTGGTCGAGGCGGCCGGTTGGTTTAGGGATTCCCCGCGATCGACCGCCCTGCGTCGCGCCAGGCAATGAGGCGCTCGGCCATGGGCGCGGTGCCGACGAGCTGTGGTGACATGCCGAAGTGACCGCTGACCTCCTGGTCCAGGAATGCCCGGACCTCATCGGCGTCCGCCCCGCCCGCCAGCTTCTCCAGCAACGGGGAGAGCATGCAGTCATACTCGTCGACGTTGGTGTCGGGGTCGAAGACGCCGACGAAGTCCCATTCGTTGAGCAGTCGTCGCAGCTCGTCGGCGCGTTCGTACACGCGCTCAGGATCGCATATCGGGCTGGTCATGCGGATGGTCAGCCCGTGGCCGCCGATCGCAACGGTCCGTTGCAGGACGGCCGAAAGACGAGGGAACCCTGCGGTGCTCCCGTGAGTGGAACTGCCGCTCGTCAGCGCAGCAGGCCGGACATCACGGCCCGGATCGTGCGCTCGAACAGGTCCCGGGCCTGCGGGGCCGCGGGGTCGGTGGCGGCCGAGGTCATGGCGGCGATCAGGTTCGGGTACGGCGTGAAGTCCAGCCCCGCGAAGACGCCGGCCCCGGCCTGCGGGCGGGCGAAGAGCGTCACGATGCCGGTCAGCATCGCGATGGCCTCGAACTTCGCGGTCACCGGGCACGGCAGCGGGGCGATCGCGCCCAGGCAGTGGTCGAAGTACGCGAGGGAGTTCGGGCCCAGGCCCGAGGCGTGCTGGATGGCCTCCGTCAGCCACGGGTGGCGCTGGTACATGGCCAGCTGGGCCCGGGCCAGGACGACCAGGGCGTCCAGCGGGTCGGCGGCGGACGGGAACGGGCGCAGCTCGGCCACCACCGCGTCCGACATCAGCTCCAGCAGGTCGTCGCGGGAGGACAGGTAGCGGTACAGCGATCCGGCGGCCGTGCCCAGGCGGGCCGCGACCGCGCGCATGGAGACGGCGGCCAGGCCGTCGGCGTCGGCCAGGGCGACGGCGGCCTCGACGATCTCCTCCCGGCTGTGCGAGGGCGCCGGGCCGCGGGTGCCGCGCTGCGGCCGCTGGAAGATCGACTGGTGTTCCGCCACCCCACCACTGTACGAAGGGCCGCCGCCCCTGGCCCGCTCCGGGCGCGATGCGTCGCACCGCGCCCGGAGTCCGGTGGGTCAGCGGGTCCAGCGCTGGTTGGCGCCGCCGTTGCAGGTCCAGATCTCCACCAGCGTGCCGTTGGCCGCGCCCTGGCCGGTCACGTCCAGGCAGAGGCCGGACTGGACGCCGACGATGGTGCCGTCGGAGTTGACGCGCCACTGCTGGTTGGTCCCGCTGTTGCAGTCCCAGATAGCCACCGTGGAGCCCGGGGCCGTGGCGTTGTTCAGCACGTCGAGGCACTTGTTGGAGTACACCCGCAGCGCCCCTGACGACAGTTGCGTCCACTGCTGGTTGCCGCCGCCGTTGCAGTCCCAGATCTCGACCTGCGTGCCGTTGGTCTGCGAGGCGTTGGGCACGTCGAGGCAGCGGCCGGACTGGGCGGAGATCAGCTGGCCGCTGACCGGCGGGGGTGGGCCGGCGACGGCGGTCACCGAGAGGTTGTCGAACTCGGCGGTCTCGCCCTGGCTGGTGCCGATGCCGACCTGGCCGGTGCTCCAGGTCGAGTCGGACAGCGTGGCCACCGTGGCGCCGTCGATCTGGGCGGTGAGGTTGGTGCCCGAGAACGTCAGCGCGACGTTGTGCCACGTTCCGGTGCCAGGAGCAGTGACGGTACCGCTGCGAAGCGTGACGTTCGTGTTGTTGGTGTCGTTGCGGAAGAGACTCCAGGCGCCGGTGTTGGACAGCCGGAGGTAGTACGCGTTCAGCCCGGCCGGGCCGAAGGCGTGCTGCGTGCCCGCCCGGCCGATGACCTCGGCGTAACCGGCCTGCTCCAGCAGTACGTCCGCGGAGACCTTGTAGTTGCTCCACCCGAGGTCGCCGAGCAGCGCGTAGGGGTCGCTCAGGTCGTCCCAGGTGATCGGCGCCCGCGGGGACATCTGGCGCACGCAGCGGGTGCCGCCGCACTGGGCGATCTCGAAGGCGCCCTGCATGTCGGCCAGGTACTTCGCCTCCCGCCCGATCGCGTAGGAGTTGAAGTCGTCGGTGTACGGCAGCGCGAGGCTCCCGGCCGCGGGCGACGTCGCGGTGCCCTTGCCCTGCCCGGTCGTGGTGCTCAGCGTGTACACCCGGCCCGGCTGGAGGGTGACCGTGTAGGAGCCGCCGGACGGGGTCACGTCGGTGGTGTGCGCGAAGAGGTCGGCGCCGTTCGACGAGCTCAGCAGGCTCGACCAGACGTGCACCGAACCGGTGGACAGGCCGCCGGTGACCGTGGCGGTGAAGGTCTGCGCCGCGGTGGCGTCCAGCGTCTCGATGACCACGCTGTAGTTGCCGCTGTTCGGGTCGCGCATGGTCACGTAGCTGCCGTTGGCCCGGTTGCCACCCAGGTACCCGGACGCGGAGTCCAGGTAGCGCCAGCCCGGCGCGGTGAACTGCGTGGTGTGGGCCATCACCCAGGCGTTCTTGCCGACCGAGTAGTTGCCCGACCAGGGCTGGGCGGCCAGCGCCACGCCCATCGTCGGGAACGGGATGTTCGGCGTGATCGCGGCGATGACCGGCCAGTTGATGTACGCGGTCATCTTGCCGTCGAGGTAGCCGCGGTTGATGCCGCGGGCCAGCGCGACCGCGCCGAGGTTGTAGTCGTCGGAGCCGTTCTCGCTGGCCCAGACCTTCTTGCCGCTGTTGATCGCGTTGGTACTGCTGGGGCAGTTGGACTGCGAGCCGCGGTACCCGCAGACGTAGTGCGAGCCGAGCACGTCCACGGCCGCCGCGAACGCCGGATCGGTGACCACGTCGTTGGCGGGGTCGAAGCTGGTGTCGTCGGCGACCACCTGCACGTTGCCGTAGCCGTGGCTGCCCAGGGCCGACTTGAGCTGCTCGTACCAGCCCTTGTTGTAGCCGCGCTCGTTCCAGCCGCCGATGTAGTCGAAGGTGAGCCCGTGGCTGTTCTTCGCGCAGTCCAGGAAGCTCAGGTAGTAGTTGACCATGTCGGTGGACCAGAAGCTGCCGTTGCCGATCCACCCGGGCGCGCCCCAGGCCAGCGCGTAGAGCTTGATCTGCGGGTTGCGGGCGCGGGCCTGCTCGGCCAGCCACCACTCGTAGCCGCGGTTGCAGTTGAGGTCGGCCGCGGTGTGCTGGTGGCTGGGCTCCGCGCCGCTGGTCGAGTTGGTGTCGCCGCCGACCTCGACCTTGAGGATCTGCATCGCCGCGCCGTAGCCCGGCTTGAACAGGTAGTCGAGGATCTGGGTGCGCTGCGGCTCCGGGTAGTCGTACAGCAGGCGGCTGTTGCCCCCGCCGCCGGAGATGGCGCCGACGCCGTCGAACGTGCGCCCGGCGGCGGTGCCGTTGATGGTGACGGTGGTCGCCGCGCTGGCCGCGCCGGGCGCCACCAGTTGGGCGGCGACGAGGCAGAGGGCGGCGAACAGGGCGAGACGAAGCTTCATGTGCGGTCCTCCCTGGCGGTGGTGTGAACCACCATCAGATTCGCACACACATCGACAGGAATCTACACGCTAATGTCGGTTGCTGTGGCGGTGGACATCGGCGGCACGTGGACCCGGGTGGGGCCGGCGCGATTTCGGACGCTCCCGGAGTACCACCGCGAAATCGACACGATCGCGCACGCCGTGCCGCCGGGAGATGATCCGGTCGGGGTCTCGTTCGGCGGCCGCGTCACCGCCGCGGGCGAGGTGCGGGTCGCCCTCAACCTGCGCGGCTACGAGGGCCGGCCGCTCGCCGCCGACCTGGCCGCGGCCCTGGGCCGGCCGGTGCGGGTGGCCCACGACGCCACCTGCGGCCTGATCGGCGAGGCCCGCGAGGGCGCCCTGCGCGGCTTCGAGCGCTGCGGCTACCTGACCCTGTCCACCGGGGTCGGCGCGGCGCTGCGGCTGGGCGGCGTGCACCTCACCACCGAGGCCGGCCACCAGCTGATCGCGGGCAACAACCTGCGGTGCGACTGCGGCCAGGCCGGCTGCCTGCAGACCCTGACCGGCGGCGCCGCGCTCGCCAGGCGTCTCGGCCGCCCCTTGGAGACCATCACGGACGAGGGTTTCTGGGTTTCGTACGCCGGGAGCCTCGCCCTCGGCGTGGCCAACTTCGCGCTGACGGCGGGCCTGGAGGCGGTCGCCCTGGGCGGCGCCATCGCCCTGAACCCGCTGTTGTGGCCGCCCCTGCGCGAGGCCCTCGCCCGAATTCTGACCTACCAGCAGGTGTCGGTGGTCCCGGCCGCGCTGGGCGAGGACGCACCGCTACGCGGCGCCGAAGCGCTGCCCGAACTGCCGCCGGACTCGGTCCTGCACTGATCACGGCTGTCGGGCGGCCCGTTGTGGCCGCCCGGCAGCCGGCGCCGGTTCAGCTGCTCAACAGCTCCCACAGGACCGGGCCAGCGTGGGAAATAGTTTGCGCAGACGTGCGATCACCGCGATGTTCGTCGCCATGGAAGAATCGGCATGGAAGCTGTTCGATCGCGTCGCCGCCGACTACGACCAGGTAGCCCCATTCTTTGCCGAATATGGCGAAGCCATCATGGACGTCCTCGACCCTCCGGCTGGTTGCCGATTCCTGGATCTGGGTGCTGGACGTGGTGCGCTCACCGCGCCAGCCCTTGAGCGAGGCTGTGTCGTGACAGCCGTTGACGCGGCACCGGCGATGATCGAGCGGCTGGCCGCGGACTATCCCGCAGCAGTCACACACGTCATGAACGCGCAAGCCCTGAGACTTCCTTCGGACTCCTTCGACCTCGTCGCCTCCTCGTTCGTCATCCACATCCTGGACGATCCGGCGGCTGGAGTTGCCGAAGCGTATCGCGTCCTGGTACCTGGCGGGCGGTTCGCGTTCACTGGTAGCAGCGCCCGTCAGAGCAACGGCCACCGCCCCGGTGAGCACCCGGCCATCCAGACGCCTTCACTCGGCGGCCGCCTCGACGCACTGTTCGAGGAGTTCGCCGCCTACCTGCCCCCGAACGGAAGCATGGGTCAAGCGGTCGACACCGCCGACTTGCTGGAGGAGGCGGGCTTCGTGGACCTCCACAAGGACCGCGCCGAGATCGCCATCGCGTTCCCGGACAACGCGATGCTATGGCGATGGGCGCTGAGCCACGGTTACCGAGCATTCATCGAGGATCTGCCGGACGATCGCCGCCGCGAATTCCACCATCGTGTCATGGAGCTTCCCACCGACGACCACGTCCTGCGGCGAACAACGGGCATCTGGTCCGGCCGCAAACCCGGGTGAGTGCCGCGAGAGGCTCACGTCAAAGCCTGCCGACAGAGCCAGATCGAAGCGAAGCACCGGACGGGGTCACCGTGCTGGAGTAGCCCTCAGGTCGCCACGTGGAGGTCGGTCCACGTGCCGCCGCTCGAGCCGCGACGAAGGCGCGGGCCCTCCGGGGAAGGCCCGCGCCGGGGAGTTGCTACCGGGTCGTCCACTTCTGGGCGCCGGTGCCGTTGCACTGGTACAGCTGCACGATCGTGCCGTTGGCGGTGCCGCTCGAGGTCACGTCCACGCACTTGCCCGAGCCGGCGCCGACGATGCTGCCGTCAGCGTTGAACGTGAACTTCTGGGCCGTTGTGCCGTTGCAGTCCCAGATCTGCACCTTCGTGCCGTTGGCGGTGCCGTTGCCGTTGATGTCGAGGCACTTGCTGCCGTACACCCGCAGCTCACCGGCGGCCGTGCGGGTCCAGGACTGGTTGGTGCCGCCGTGGCAGTCCCAGATGATGAGCTGGGTGCCGCTGGCGGTGCCGGCGCCGTAGACGTCCAGGCAGCGGCCCGACTGCGGGTTGAGCACGGACACGGCCGAGCCGACCGGGGGCACGCCGACGTAGGCGAGGCTGGCCGGGACGGACTGCAGCGCGGAGTACCACCGGGCGCCCATCTTGTCGTAGCCGCCGGCGTTGGGGTGCACGCCGTCGGCCAGGTCGGCGGTGGTGATCGCCGAGTGCATGTCGACCAGGTGGGTGTGCGCGCCCTTCGAGGCGACCACGCCGGGCAGCGCGGCGTTGTAGGCCTGGACCCGGGACTCGAGCGTGGCGTCGCTCTCCGGGGTGATCTGGGCGACGAACAGCTCGACCGTCGGGTCGTTGGCCCGGATCTTGTCGATCAGCGCGGACAGGCGGGCGGGGGCGTTGGCGATGTCGTAGTTCTGGTTCATGTCGTTCGTGCCGATGTGCAGCAGGATGGTGCGCGGCGCGTAGGCCTGCAGCCAGCCGACGATGTTGGCGTCGATCTGGTCGATGCGCCAGCCGGAGTGGCCCTCGTGGTCGTGGTCGCCGAGGCTCGCCGGGCCGTTCGAGCCGGAGCCGACGAAGTCCGCGGTGTAGCCGCCGGCGGCCAGGCGTTTCCACAGCTCGATGCGGTAGCCGCCGGGTACGTTGTAGCCGTCGGTGATGGAGTCGCCCAGCGGCATGATCTTCACGCCGCCGTTGGACTCCGCGTGGGCCGGGCCGGCGGGGCCCAGCACGAGCGCGGCGGCCGCCAGGGCCAGCCCGAGGCCGCCGGCGGCGAGCCGGCGCAGGGTGTGACGCATGGATTCGGTCCTCCTTCCGAAGCGCGCCGCCCTGGCGGGGGCGGCGGGCGCATCGAGTGTCGACGATGTCAAGCGCTTCGAGGGGCTGGGCGGTCCGGCGGGCGCGGCGAGTGTCCCGGCCGGTGCGCCGAGTGGTCGGCACACGTGATCAGCGAGGCATTTTCGCCGCGGATGCGGCAACCGGCCGCCCGGTGGCGCAGAATCCAGCGGGTGGTGAACACGCTGACGATCGACTGTGGCGGCGGCGGCCTCAAGGCGGCCGTGGTCGACGACTCCGACGCGTTGGCCGGGGGACCGATCCGGGTCCCGACGCCGTATCCGTTTCCACCCGAGCGGTTCATCCGGGCCGTGCTCGACATCGAGGCCCAGCTGCCGCCGGCCGAGCGGGCCACGATCGGGCTGCCGGGCATGATCCGTCACGGCGTGGTGGTCGCCACCCCGCACTACGTCACCAAGGCCGGCCCGCACACCGCGGTCGACCCGGGCCTGTACGCCGCCTGGACCGGCTACGACGCGCGGGCCGCGCTGCACCGGGCGCTGGATCGGCCGGTGCTCGTGCTCAACGACGCCGAGGTGCACGGGGCCGCCCTGGTCGACGGCACCGGCCTCGAGCTGGTGATCACCCTCGGCACGGGGCTGGGCAACGCGCTCTTCGACGACGGGGTGCTCGCGCCGCACCTGGAGCTCTCGCACGGTCCCATCCGGCGCAAGCGCACCTACGACACGTACATCGGCGAGATCCAGCGCCGGGAGCTGGGCAACGCCCGGTGGTCGCGGCGGGTGCGCCGCGTGGTGGAGGGGCTGCGGCCGGTGTTCCACTGGGACCGGCTCTACATCGGCGGCGGGAACTCGGCGCTGATCGACGCCGACACCGTGGCCCGCCTCGGCCCGGACGTGACGATCGTGCCCAACACCGCCGGCGTGGTCGGCGGGGCGCGGGCCTGGAAGCTGATGGGGGCATGACCGACCCCGAGCCGGTGATCGTCCGGTCGCCGACCGAGCTGCGCGACCCGGACACCCTGGACCTGGACCTGCTCGACACGCCGGAGCTGGTGGCCCGCATCCACGCCGCGGACGCCACCGTCCCGGCCGCCGTGGCCGCCGCCCTGCCCGCCATCGCGCGGGCCGTGGACCTGGCGGTCGCCGCGCTGCGCGGCGGGGGACGGGTGCACTACGCGGGGGCCGGCACGTCGGGGCGGCTGGCCGTCCTGGACGCGGCCGAGCTGCCGCCGACCTTCGGGCTGGCGCCGGACCGGTTCGTGGCGCACATCGCGGGGGGCGAGCGCGCGCTGCGCACCGCGCTGGAGTCGGTCGAGGACGACGCCGGGCAGGCCCGGGCCGAGCTGGCCGCCGCCCTGGCCCCGGGCGACCTGCTGGTCGGGCTGGCCGCCAGCGGGCGCACGCCGTACCTGGCCGGGGCATTCGCGGCGGCGGCCGACGCCGGGGCGGGGACCGTGCTCGTCACGTCCAACCCGGGCGCGCCGCTGGCCGCCGGGCGGGACGTCTGCATCGTCGTGGACACCGGGCCGGAGGTGGTCACCGGCTCCACCCGGATGAAGGCGGGCACCGCGCAGAAGCTGGTGCTGCACACGTTCTCCACGGCGGTGCTGGTCCGGCTGGGGTACACCTACTCGAACCTCATGGTGGGCCTGCGGGCCACCAACGCCAAGCTGCGCGGCCGGACCCTCACCATTCTGGGCGAGGCGACCGGGGCGGACCCGGCGGCCTGCGCCGAGGCCCTCGCGGCGGCCGGCGGCGACCTGCGCACCGCCCTGGTCGTGCTGCTGACCGGCGTTACGCCGGAAGAGGCGCGGGCCTCGCTGGAGGCCGCCGGTGGGAGCGTCCGGGCGGTGACATCCGGTCGGACCTGACGGAAAAATCCGTTAAGTCCGATTAGGGTGGCGGGGTGCTCACGTACAGCGACTCCGAACTGCTGCTCGCCACCGCCCGCGGGCCGGTCGCGGCGCTGCGGGCGCTGCCGCCGCCGGACGCGGACCGGGGCGCCGCCGTCGTGCTGTGCGCGGGCGTGGTCGGCTCCAAGGAGGACTTCGGGCCGGTGCTGCCGAGCCTGGCCGCGGCCGGGTACCACGCCTACGCCTACGACTACCACGGCCACTACGCGGAGCTGCCCGGCGAGTCCCCGGACCGGCACACCATCGAGCGGCACGGCGCCGACCTCGTGGCGCTGCTGGAGCGCCTCGGCTCGAAGCGCCCGGTGCACCTCGTCGGGCACTCCTACGGCGGCTTCGTGGCCCGCGCCGCCGCCCTGGCCCGGCCCGACCTGCCGGCCTCGGTGACGCTGATCGGCGCCGGGCCCGGCATGGACAACGCCAAGCACCGCAAGCTGCTGTCCGGCTTCGACCACACGCTGCGGCTGCAGGGCTCGGCCGTTATGTGGCCGGTGGTACGGCGGCTGGTGCCGGAGGGCGACGTGGCCCGTCGCGAGTTCTGGCGTCGCCGGCTGGCCGGGATGCGGCTGGCGTTCCTGCAGGGGGCGCTGCGCTCGCTCACCGTCGAGGGCGACCGCGGCGCCGACCTGCGCGCCACCCGGCTGCCGGTGCTGCTGCTGCACGGCCACCGCGACCAGCGCCTGTGGTCCGCCCGCGACTTCGCCTCCTACGCCGAACGGCTCGGCGCCGAGCTGGAGATCATCCCGGACGCCTCGCACAGCCCCAACCTGGAGCAGCCGGAGCGCACCGTCGCGGCGCTGCTGCGGTTCTGGGCCGGTGCCGAGCGGCGCGCGGCCGAGCGGCTGTTCCTGGATCTGGTCCGGCCCCGCGGCCTGCCCGACCCCTACGCCGCCTACCGGGCCTTGCGCGAGCGCACGCCGGTGCTGCGCATCGAGCTGCCCGGCAAGGCCGCCGCGGTGGTGCTCAGCCGGCACGCCGACGTGGCCCGGGTGCTGCAGGAGTCCGGGTTCGTCAGCCCCGGCGAGGACCCGGCCCGGCTGACCCCGAGCTGGCGGGACGTGCGGATCATCCGCTGCCTCTACCAGTCGTTCGGCTGGCGCGAGGGGACGGTCCACGGCGAGCTGCGCGCCGCGCTGGGCCGCCGGCTGGTGCCCCGGCGGGCCGAGGAGCTGCGCGAGAGCACGGCGGCGACCGCGGAGGAGTGCCTGGACATGCTCGGCGCCCGGCTGGCCGGCGGCGGCGTGGTCAACCTGGCCGAGGCGCTGGCCATCCCGTTCGCGTCGCTGGTCATCGGGCGGCTGCTGGACCTGCCCGACGCGGAGGCGCTGCGGCTGGGCGAGGCGGCCCGGGTGGCCTCGGCCGCCTTCGAGCCGTTCATGACCCCCCGCCAGCGCGGCGAGATGGCCGACGCCGGGGAGCTCCTCCTGGACGCGCTCGAGACGCTGGCGGCCGATCGCCAGGACGGGCTGCTCGCGGTGGTACGGCGGCTGCGCCCGGACGCCGGCGAACAGTACCTCGGCGACCTCGTCCTGCTGTTCGGCGCCGGCTACGACTCGCCCGCGAGCCTCGTCACCCTCGGGGCGCGGCTGCTGCTGGAGCACCCGGACCAGGCCGCGCTGGTGCGCGACGACGCCACCGCCGAGCGGGCCGTCGAGGAGATCCTGCGGTACGAGCCGCCGGTGCAGATCGCGGTGCGGATCGCGACCGTGCCGGCCCGCTTCGGCGACGTCGAGGTCGAGCCGGGCATGGCCGTGCTCGGGCTGGTCGGGGCGGCCAACCGGGATCCGGCGTACACCACGGATCCCGAACGGTTCGACGTGCTGCGGCGGCCGGCCCGCGCGTCGCTGAGCTTCGGCGCCGGGCGGCACTTCTGCCCGGGCGCGGCGCTGGCCCGCATGCACGCCCAGGTGCTCTTCCCGCGCCTGCTGCGCCGGTTCCCGGGCCTGCGCCCGGCCGGACCGCCCCGCTTCCGCGCGCCCGGCACCATGCTGCGCGGCATCGAGGACCTGCCCGTCACCCTGGAGGCCTGACCCGTGCGCGTGCTGTTCACCATGAACCCGGCCCCGGGGCACCTGTTCTCGATGGTGCCGCTGGCCTGGGCGCTGCACCTGCGCGGCGACCAGGTGCTCGTGGCCGTGCCGCAGCCCCTGCACCAGCAGGTCCGCCGGGCCGGGCTGACCGCCGCGGTCGTCGGCGGCGAGGCGTCGTTCTTCGAGCTGTGGCCGGCCGGGCTGGAGCTCGGCGGCAACGAGGAGCTCGACCTCGACGTCTTCGTGGCCATCGCCGAGCGCACCCGCGACGACGTCGGCGCGCTGGTGCGGGCGTGGCGGCCCGACCTGGTCGTGACCGAGCCGGTGGAGTACGCCGGGCCGCTCGCCGCCACCCGGGCCGGCATCCCGTGGGTGCTGCAGCACTGGGGGCTGCCGGTGCCCGAGCCGGCGCACCGGTCCGCGCTGGCCCGCGTCGAGCCGAGGCTTTCCCAGTTGTACGGCGGGATCGTGGTCGACCCGCCCGCCCTCACGGTCGACACCTGCCCGCCGAGCCTGGGCGCGGCGGCGGGCGGGACGCCGATGCGGTACGTGCCCTACAACGCCGCCTGCACCGTCCCCGACTGGCTGCTGGAGCCGCCGCGGCGCCCGCGGGTGTGCGTGTCGATGGGCACCGTGCCGATCCCGGAGGGCGTCGACGGCCTCACCGCCGCCGTGCACGGCCTGCGCGACCTCGACGTGGAGGTGGTGGTCTCCGGCGCCGGCGTGCACGGCGTGGCCGACCTGCCGGGCAACGCGCGGCGCATCGGCTGGATCCCGCACAACCAGGTGCTGCCCTCGTGCGCGCTCTTCGTGCACCACGGCGGGTCGGGCAGCTCGATGGCGGCCCTGACCATCGGGCGGCCGCAGCTGCTCATGCCGCAGATGTGCGACCAGTTCGCCATCGCCGAGCGGCTCACCGCGGCCGGCGCGGCGCGGTGCGTGCCGTTTCCGGAGCGCTCGGCGGCCGCCGTGCGGATCGAGGCGGCGAAGCTGCTCTCGGACGACGGCTACCGGGCCCGGGCGGCCGCGCTGGCCGCCGAGATCGCCGCGATGCCCTCCCCGGCGTCGGTGGCCGACAGGATCGCCGCGCTCGTGAGGGCCTGACGACCGTCGTGCGACTTTGGTCGTACGACCTCGCGCAGACGACGCCGTCCGCTCGCGTGCCTAGCGTGGCTGAGCGTGACGAGAACTGTGGCGGTGCGGGCCGCCGATGTGGTGAAGGTGTACGGCACCGGGGAGACCGCGGTGCGGGCGCTGGACGGGGTGGGTGTCGAGTTCGCGGCGGGGGAGTTCACCGCCGTGATGGGCCCGTCGGGCTCCGGCAAGTCGACCCTCATGCACTGCCTGGCCGGGCTGGACGCGGTCGACGGCGGTTCGGTGCAGGTCGGCGGGGCCGAGTTGACCGGGCTGGGGGACCGGGCGCTGACCCGGCTGCGGCGGGAGCGGATCGGCTTCGTGTTCCAGTCGTTCAACCTGCTGCCGACGCTCACCGCCGAGCAGAACATCACGCTGCCGCTGGACCTGGCCGGGCGCCGCCCCGACCCGGCCTGGATGCGCGAGCTGGTCGCCGCGCTCGGTCTGCAGGACCGGCTGCGGCACCGGCCGGCCGAGCTGTCCGGCGGGCAGCAGCAGCGGGTGGCGTGCGCGCGGGCGCTGCTCGGCCGGCCCGATGTGGTCTTCGCCGACGAGCCGACCGGCAACCTCGACTCGCGCACCGGGGCCGGCGTGCTGGAGTTCCTGCGGCGCAGCGTGCGCGAGCTGGGGCAGACCATCGTCATGGTGACCCACGACCCGGTGGCGGCCGGCCACGCCGATCGGGCGGTCCTGCTGGCCGACGGCCGGATCGTGGACGAGATCCAGCAGCCGGACCCGGAGTCGGTCCTGGCCGGTCTTCGCCGGCTGGGTGGTTGAGATGCGTGCGCTCGCGCTTTCCCGCCTGCGGGTCCGGCGGCTCGGGGCGACCCTGGTCGCGGTGGTCCTGGCCGTCGCGTTCGTCGCCGGGACGCTCATCTACCGCGACACTGCCCGGGCCGCGCTCTACGACGAGTACGCCCGCGGGGCCAGAAACGTCGGCGTGGCCCTCACCGCCCGCGGCGGCGCCCGCCTCGACCCGGCCGCACTCGACGCGCTGCGCGCGGACGCCGGGGTGGCCGCGGCCGACGGGCGGATGGCCGCCCGCCTGCCGCTGCTGGACCGCAACGGCCGGCTCGTCACCGACCTCGGCGAGCCCGGCTTCGCGGTGAACGCCGGCGCGGTCGCGGCGCTTCGCCCCTTCGACCTGCACGCCGGGCGGCTGCCCGAGCGCGAGGGCGAGGCCGCGCTCGACGCCCGCACCGCGGCCCGGATCGGCGCGACGGTCGGCGCCGACGTGACCGTGGTCGACGCGGGGGAGACCCGCCGCCCGCTGCGCCTGGTCGGCCTCGTCGACGTCACCGGCGTCGGCGGCAGCGGGACGTCCACCGTGGTGCTCACCGACGCCGAGCTGACCCGGCTCACCGGCGACCGCGGCTACCGGGAGGTGGTGGCGTCGCTGCGCCCGGGCGCGGACGCCGCCGCGGTGCGCGAGCGCGCCGCCCGCCTCGACCCGGCCGCGCGGGCGCGCACCGGCGACCAGCTGCGCCGCGACCTGGCCCGGGAGGCCTCCGGCCAGCTCAGCGGGCTCTTGGTCGGCATCGCCCTGTTCGCCCTCGTGGCCGTGCTGGTCGCCGGGTTCGTCATCGTCAACACGTTCACGATCCTGATGGCCCAGCGGCTGCGGGAGACGGCGCTGCTGCGCTGCGTCGGCGCCGGGCGGGGCCAGGTCTTCCGGCTGGTGCTCGCGGAGGCCGCGCTCGTCGGCCTGGCCGGCGCGGTGGCCGGCACCGCGCTCGGGGTGCTCGTCGCGCTCGGCCTGTCCCGCCTCTCGCCGGTGCTCGGCCTGCCCGCCGGCCCGGTCGTGCTCGGCCCGCTGCCGCTGCTGGCCGGCCCGGCCCTCGGTGTGCTGGTCACCGTGGCCGCGGCCGTCGCGCCGGCGCTTCGGTCGGCCCGGGTGCGCCCGGTGGCGGCGCTGCGGGCGGCGGCGCCCTCGCCCCGCCCGCGCGGCCGGCTGTCGGTCGTGCTCGCCGGGCTCTCGGCGGTCGCGGGCGCCGCGCTCACCGTGGTCGGGGTGCGCGGGACCGGCGGCCCGCTCGCCGGCATGACGCTGGTGATGCTCGGCGGGATCGGCATCTTCCTGGCGCTGCTGCTGCTCGCGCCGCGGCTCGTCGGGCCGGTGGTGCGGGCGTTGGGGTGGCTGCCGGGGCGGCTGTTCGGCGTACCGGCGAAAATGGCCACGGCGAATGCGGCCCGCAACCCGGCGCGGACCGCGGCCACGACGGCGACCCTCCTCATCGGGGTGGCCCTGATGGCCGGCGGCGGCACGGTCGCGGCCACCGTCAGCCGCACCGCCGAGGCCCGCCTGAACGCCGCGTTCCCAGTCGACTTCCTGCTCACCCCGGCGGTGGCGGGCCAGTCGGTGCCGGCCGAGGTGGCCGGCGAGATCCGCGCCGCGGGCTTCCCTGTCGTCGTTCCCGTGCGCCAGGGCCGGGCCGGCGACGTGCTGGTCGGCACGCTCGACCCGGCGGCCCTCGCGGGCGGCCTGCCGTCCCCGCGGCCCGGCGCCGCGGTCGTGCCCGCCGGCTCGGCGGCGGCCCGGTCGGGACGCGTCGACCTCGTCGCGGGCCCCCGCCGGCTGAGCCTGACCGTGGCCGCCGCGCAGAACTCGTCCCTGGCCGGCGACGTGCTCGTGACCGCGGCCGACTTCGACGCCCTCTTCCCGGACGTGCGCGACGACGCGATGGTGCTGGTGTCCGGGGGCACACGGGCCCGGCTGGACGCCGCGCTGGCCGCCCACCCGCTGGTCCAGGTGGCCGACCTGGCCCAGGTCCGCGACGAGCGCGACGCCGCCATCGGCCAGTTCGTCGCCGTGATCGCCGCCCTGCTCGGCTTCGCGCTCGTCATCGCCGTGATCGGCATCGGCAACACGTTGTCGCTGTCGGTGCTGGAGCGGGCGCCGGAGTCGGCCCTGGTGCGGGCGCTCGGGCTGACCCGCGCGCAGCTCGGCGCCACCCTGCTGACCGAGGCGCTGCTCATGGCCCTGGCCGGGGCGCTGGGCGGGGTGGCGTTCGGGGTGCCCTACGGCTGGCTGACCACCACCGCGGCGCTGGGCGGCACGGTCCTGTTCGACGTCCCGGTGGCCCGCCTTGCCCTGTTCGTCGGGCTGGCCGCGCTCGCCGCCGTCGTGGCCGCCGTGCTGCCGGCCCGGCGGGCGGCGCGAACGGCCAACCTTGTCGTACCCCCGGCCTAACCTAAGTGCCTGTTGGTAAAGGGTCTATGTGTGCCAGCGTGGTGCGGCACCCTCGCCGACGACGGCACCGCAACCGGCTATGTCAAGTGCTGACCGTCCTCGTGCGGGACCCTCAACAGCGACGGCACCACCAGCGGCTACCTGAAGTGCTGATGCCGCCCGGCGGTCAACCGTGGGACTGCGACAGCCCGGAGTGCTGTAGCTGCCATACAGCCGCTCCGATGGGTCCTCATACGCAATCAACTGAGCGGCCGGTGTCCTGGCCGGTGGTGTGTTGGCGGAGGAGCTTTAGGCTGATGGCGGAGGCCCAGGTCCAGGTGACCGCTCCGCCGAGAAGCAGCCACCGGAAGTCGCCGGTCGTTGCAGCGATTCCCGCGGCGGCGAGGTCGGCGGCGACGGCGGCGATGCTGTACGCCGCCCACGCGTGCTGGCCTCGGCTGAGGAACCGCCGGGCGAACACGATGCTGGCGGCGTCCAGCGCGAGTCCGGAGACAAGGGCCGCCGTGTTGTGCGCCTGCCCCTGCCAGGACGGCGTCGCCGCGCCGGTGCCGGCGGCGGGGAAGCCGGACACCGGGTCGGTGACGAAGGCGGCGGCTGCGACGAGGGCGAGGCCGAACACGCCGAGCAGGCGAGGCCCCCAGGTCCGGGCGGGGCCGGAGCCGAGCACCCGTCGCGCGCCAACGGCGCCAGCCGCGGCGAGCAGCCCGGTGACGACGAAGTTCGTGGTCTGGATCCAGCCGAAGTCGCCGAGGCTGAGGGCGCTGAGCGGGTGTCGGGACGGGTCGAAGCCGACTCGGGTGGCCTCCTGGACGAGGACCGTCGTGAGGAACAACGGACCGGCGACGGTACCGCAGCCGAGCAAGAAGCGGACGCGGTTCGAGCGGCCTTGGTCGGGCGCTGCGGCAATGGTGAAGCGGCTGGTAGAGGTGGACATGATGATCACGCCTTCGAGTCGGGCTGTCGGAAGCTATTGGTGGTGGTGGTGTTCATCGCGCGATCCTGTGCATCGTGGAGGTGTAGCCGCCGCCGGGAAAGGTCCACTGTCCGACGTTGGTGTCCTCGTCGACGAAGGTGCCCTTGTAGTAGGACAAGGACCCGGGCTCGCCACCCCAGATGGTCAGGCTGTCCCCGTCCAACTCGTACACGTAGTCGAGTGTGTTGCCTCGGGTGTCGTAGGCACGCGAGCGGACCTCGGGGCTCGGCGGCTCCCCGAAGGGCTGCAGATGACCGATGACCTCCAGCGCATTGACGTCGCTGCCGAACAGGTGCATGTCGACGTGCTGAAGGAGGAAGAAGCCGCCTTCCATCCACTCGTAGGTGACGGTGCCAGTGCTGTCACCGGAGAGTTGCCAGGTGCCGACCAGGCGGTCCAGAGACTGCATGGCAGGGCTGGGTGTCGGGGTTGGGGTGGTGTCGCTCATCGTGGTCCTCTCGTGTCGGATGGTGTCCTTTACGGTAGGAAGGGGGAGTGGCCGAGATATCTCAGAAATCCGCAGGCTCGCCCGACCGAAACAGGGTCTTGCTGCAGACCGGGCTGCTGGAGCCGGAGATGTTCGACCGGTACTTCGCGGTCCGCGGTTTCGAGCCGGCCGCCGACGTGGCGGCGTGTGTGTCGCACTACTGGGTCATGCGGTGGCGGCTGCCCTACAATGTGACCTACCGACCGACCGAAGTGCTCCCGACTCCGATGGTGCACGCCTTCTTCACCGCACAGGGCGGGTTCGTGCACGGGATCAGCGACGGCGCCCTCAGCTACGACACGGCCGGTGCCGGCGCCATCGCCGGCATCGCCTTCAAGCCCGGCGGTTTCGCGCCGTACTGGGGTGGACGCATCAACGAGCTGCGCGGCGGACGCATCAACCTGGCAACTGTGTTCCCCGACGCCGGCACCCGCTTCTGCAGTGAGCTGCTGCTAAAGCCCGAGGAGCAGATTGCGGAGGCCTTTGACAGTCTCCTGCGCTCAAGGCCGGCCCAGCCTCCCATCCAGCACCTGGAGCTCATCGCGGACGCCGTGGCAGCCATGATGCGAGAGGACGGCCCCACCACGGTCAGCGCCCTCGCCGCAGAGCTCTTCCGCAGCGAGCGGAGCCTGCAGGCGGCCTTCACCGAGTATGTCGGAGTCGGCCCCAAGTGGCTCCTGAAACGGCAACGCCTGTTGAGGGCGATCGGCAGGACCGGCGACACAGCACGTCCCGATTGGGCCAGGGTGGCTGCCGACATGGGCTACAGCAGCCAGACGCACCTGCTGAACGACTTCAAGGAGGTCGTCGGAGTCACACCCACCGTCTACCTTAGGCAACTACGCCGACAGCACTAACCGGGGCCATTTAGTAGCCGGATGGGTGTGAGCGCCACAGACTGGCCCTGTTCGTCGGGCTGGCCGCGCTCGCCGCCGTCGTGGCCGCCGTGCTGCCGGCCCGGCGAGCGGCGCGAACGGCCAATCTTGTCGTACCCCCGGCCTAAGGTTGACGGCATGGCGGAACGGCTGTTCGACGCGGGGGTCGTGGCCGGGGTCCTGGTGCTGCTCTACCTGGAGCGCACCCTGGCCCCGGCCCCCGTGCTGGCCGCCGGCGCGCTGATGGCCGTGGCGCTGCTGTGGCGGCGCCGCCACTCGCTGCCGGTCCTGGCCGTGGTCTACGCCCTGGCCCTGACCCACCTGGCCATGCGCGGCGCCGTGCGGATGTTCGACGTGGCGGTGCTCGTGGCGATGTATTCGGTGGTGAAGTACCGGCCCCGCCCGCTGTGGGGCATCCTGGCGGGGGCGGGGGCCGGCGTGGGCGTGTTGCTGGCCGCCGCCTCGGAGCAGCGCAACAGCGGCAACTTCTGGACCGTCCTGTGGGTCACCGGCGCGGTGACGGTCGCGGTGTGGTTCACGGCCTACGGCGTGCGGACCCGCCGGCTGTACATCGCCTCGCTGGAGGAGCGCGCCGCCACCCTGGAGCGCGAGCGCGATCACCTGGCCCGGCTCGCGGCGGCCGACGAGCGGGCCGCCATCGCCCGCGAGCTGCACGACGTCATCGCCCACAGCCTGAGCGTCATGATCGTCCAGGCCGACGGCGCCGGCTACACGCTGGACCCCTCCGCCGAGGAGGCCCGCCGCGCCTTGACGACGATCGCCGAGACGGGCCGCGAGGCGTTGACCGACATGCGCCGCGTCCTGACCGTGCTGCGCACCGGCACCGCCCTGCCCGACGATGCCGCGCGCGGTGACGGCTCGTCCCGTTCGCTGGACGCGGCGTACGACGGCGGCACGGGGCGGCGGCGGGCCGGGCTGGCCGAGCTGGACGCCGTGGTCGCCCGGGCGGAGGAGGCCGGGCTGCGGGTGGCGGTCGAGCGGCGGGGCGACCTGGCCGCGTTGGGCGGGGTGGAGGACCTGATCGCCTTCCGGATCGTGCAGGAGTCGGTCACCAACGCGCTGCGCCATGCGCTTCCCGGCGCGGCCATGACCGTCCGCCTCGAGCGTTCGGGCGACCTGCTGACCATCACGGCGACGGACGACGGAGGCCGGGCCACCGATCCGGGCGCGCCCTTACCCAGCGGCGCGCCCTCGCCCGGCGGCGTGCCCGCTTCCTTGCCCGGCGGTGCGTCCTCGGCCGGCGGCGTGCTCTCGCCCGGCGGCGTGCCCGCTTCCTTGCCCGGCGGTGCGTCCTCGGCCGGCGGCGTGCTCTCGCCCGGTGGTGCGCCCGCTTCCTTGCCCGGCGGTGCGCCCGCGTCCTCGCCCGGCGGCGCGCTCCCGTCCGGCCCGGGCGGTGGCGGGCATGGGCTGGTGGGCATGTGGGAGCGGGTGGCGTTGCACGGCGGGACGTTTGAGGCCGGGCCGGTGGGCGGGGGCGGCTGGCGGGTCGTGGCGACGCTGCCGCTCGGGGCGGGGCTGCCGGCGGGGGCGCGGCGGTGACCGGGCCGATCCGGGTGGTCGTCGTCGACGACCAGGAGCTGGTGCGGGCCGGGTTCCGGATGATCCTCTCGGCGCAGACGGACATGGAGGTGGTCGGGGAGGCCGGCGACGGGGCCGAGGCGCTGCGGCTGCTGCGCTCGGTGGCGGCCGACGTCGTCGTCATGGACATCCGCATGCCCATCATGGACGGGGTGGCGGCCACCGCCGAGATCGCAGCCCGGGACGGTGGCCCGCGGGTGCTGGTGCTGACCACGTTCGACACCGACGAGGACGCGTTCGCGGCGCTGCGGGCCGGGGCCAGCGGCTTCCTGCTCAAGAATGCGCCGCCGGGGGAGCTGCTGGCGGCCATCCGCGTCGTGGCGGCGGGGGAGGCGGTCGTGGCGCCCCGGGTCACGCGGCGGTTGCTGGACCGCTTCGCCGACCGGTTCGTGCTGCCCGACCCGGCCGCGGCCCCGTCCCGGCGTCCGGGCGCGGGCGGCGCGGCCGGGTTGGAGCTGCTGACCGACCGGGAGCACCAGGTGCTGCTGGCCGTGGCCGAGGGCCTCTCCAACGCCGAGATCGGCGAGCGGCTGGGCGTGGCCGAGGCGACGGTCAAGACCCACGTCGGGCGGATCCTGACCAAGCTCGGGCTGCGGGACCGGGTGCAGCTGGTGGTGCTGGCGTACGAGTCCGGTCTCGTCCGGCCCGAACGCTGACGTTCGCGACCCGTCGGAACCTGGGCGATCGCGGCCCGGCCGCGTGGGTGGCGCCCGCGGATGGGGAGAGATGGCGGCGGCCCGCAGTGCCGGGCTTGCCGGTCCTTGCGCAGCGGGCGGATCGTCGCGTCCAGGGGACGAGGGCGACCGGCCTGGGCTGGGGAGCAGCCATTTCGCCACCGGCACGAGCCTTGCCGGAGCACCGGAAAAGCGGACCGTGACGGTGGGTATATCGACGGTGTCGTCATGCTCTTGCGAAGCCGAGCAAGAATCAAACAGGGATGCGTCTGGATATTGCGCGCCGGTGTCGGCCGGTCTACCGTCCCTCTTGCACCGAACTCTCCGCCAGCCGGTGCAACCAAAAGCGGCCGCAAGGCCATCACCCCCCGCCTGTACCGACCCTTCGGCTCGATACCAAGCACCGCACCGAGACAGAGACCGGCGTGCACCCCGAAATCCGCCGACCGTGGGGCGCCGGGCGATGGGTCGTGTCTCCGGCACGTCGAAAGTGAGCGTCCAAATGCTCCGGCACATCAAACGAATGCGACCCCGGGCGCGCACGTCCGCGCTGGTCGCCGGCGCGACGCTGGCGGCCGCCGGCGTGGCTGTCGCCGTCGCTACGCCCGCCCTCGCGGCCGCCACCGGAGGGGTCGGGGCCACCCTGCCCTACGTCGAGGTACAGGCCGAGAACAGCGCGACCAACGGCACCCTGATCGGGCCGAGCGCGGCCTACAACACGCTGCCGTCCGAGGCGTCCTACCGCAAGGCAGTGACGCTGCAGGGGACCGGCAAGTACGTCGAGTTCACCACGCCCGTGGCCACGAACTCGATCGTGTTCCGCTACAGCATCCCCGACACGTCGGGCGGCTCCGTCTACACGGCGCCGTTGTCGCTGTACATCGACGGCACCCGCAGCACGAACTTCACCCTCACCAACGCGTACAGCTGGTACTACGGCGGCTACCCGTTCACCAACTCGCCGGGCAGCAACCCGCACCACTTCTACGACGAGGTCAACCGGCTCTTCCCGACCACCTACCCGGCGGGGACCAAGTTCCGGCTGCAGGTCGACTCGGACTCGACCGCGTCGTCGTACACCATCGACTTCGCCGACTTCGAGAACGTCGGGCCGGCGCTGGCGCAGCCCAGCGGCTCGGTCTCGGTGACCAGCACGGGTGCCGACCCGTCCGGTGCGGCCGACTCGACGGCGGCGTTCAACGCGGCGATCGCCGCCGCGGGTGCCGGTGGCACCGTGTGGATCCCGGAGGGCACCTTCCGGATCCCCGGCAGCTCGCCCGGCTGTGGCATGTCGTGCAGTCACATCATCGTGAACAACGTCACCATCAAGGGCGCCGGCATGTGGCGCTCGAGGATCACCGGCAACGCGCCCGGCTTCTACGGCGGGTGGGCGCCGAACGGCGGCACCAACGTCCATCTCTCCGACTTCGCGATCTTCGGCAACGTCCAGGAGCGCAACGACGGCGACCAGGTCAACGGCATCGGTGGCGCGCTGAGCAACTCCACCGTCGACCGGGTGTGGATCGAGCACGCCAAGGTCGGCGCCTGGATGGACGGGCCGATGAACAACCTGGTCTTCAGCCAGATGCGGCTGCGCAACTTCACCGCCGACGGCGTGAACTTCCACAACGGCGTCACCAACTCGAAGGTCACCAACAGCGACATCCGCAACGCCGGCGACGACGGCCTGGCCACGTGGTCGGAGCAGAACGCGGACGCCAACGACTCCTTCGACCACAACACCGTGCAGTACCCGATCCTGGCCAACGGCATCGCGATCTACGGCGGGCACGACAACTTCGTGACCGACAACCGGGTCATCGACGCGGGTCTCAGCCAGGGCGGCGGCATCCACGTCGCGCAGCGCTTCGCCTCCACGACGCTGGGCCGCACCGACGTGCTGCGCAACACGATCATCCGCTCCGGCAGCCTCGACCCGAACTGGCAGTTCGGCGTCGGCGCGCTGTGGTTCGACGCCCGTGACGGCGGCATGACCGGCCTGACCAACGTCGACAACATCCTGATCCAGCAGAGCCCGTTCGAGGCCATCCAGTTCGTCTCGGGCTCGAACATCTCCAACGTGAAGATCAACAACGCGACCATCCAGAACACCGGCACCTGGGCGATCCAGGAGCAGGTCGGCGGGGCCGCGACGATCAGCAACTCCACCGCCACCGGCGTGCAGGCCCCGGCCGCGATCTACAACTGCGGCGTCGGCTTCACCCTCACCGACGGCGGCGGCAACAGTGGGCTGTCCGGCACGGCCTGCTCGAACATCCAGAACCCGACCTTCCCGCCGTACCTGCCGGACAACGGCTCGAACGTCAACATCAGCCCGAACGCCCTGGGCTTCGGCTCGGTGGTCACCGGCTCGACCAGCGCCGCGCAGTCGGTCACGGTCACCAACAGCGGCACCGCGTCGGCCCCGGTCGGCACGATCTCCATCTCCGGTGACTTCGCGCAGACCAACACCTGCGGCAGCAGCATCGCCGCCGGCGCGTCCTGCACGGTCAGCGTCACGTTCAAGCCGACCGCGGCGGGCGCCCGCAGCGGCACGCTGACGATCACCGCCTCGGGCATCACCAACAGCGTGCCGCTGTCCGGCACCGGCGTGGCTCCCGGCCCGATCGTGAACGCCAACCCCGGCAGCCTGAGCTTCGGCGGTACCGTCGTCGGCGCTTCGGCGGCCACCCAGGCCGTGACGCTGACGAACAGCGGGACCACCGCGGCGACCGTGTCGAGCATCGCGGCGTCGGGCGACTTCAGCCAGACCAACACCTGCGGCAGCAGCATCGCCGTGGGCGCCTCCTGCACGGTCACGGTGAAGTTCACCCCGACGGCGTCGGGCTCGCGCAGCGGCTCGCTGACCGTCACCAGCAACGCCAACAACAGCCCGACCGTCGTGGCCCTGTCCGGCAGCGGCATCGGCACCGACACCAACATCGCGCTGAACAAGACGGCCACGGCCTCCAGCCAGGTCAACGGCACCCAGGCGGCCACCACGGCGACCGACGGCAACGCCAACACCTACTGGGAGAGCGCCAACAACGCCTTCCCGCAGTGGATTCAGGTCGACCTCGGCGCGGTGACCAGCATCGGCAAGGTCACGCTGAAGCTCCCGCCGTCGACCGCGTGGGGCGCCCGGACGCAGACCCTGTCGGTCCAGGCCAGCAACGACGGCAGCACCTTCAGCACGATCTCGGCGTCGGCGGGCCGCACCTTCGACCCGGCGACGGGCAACGCGGTCAGCATCACGGTGCCGGCCACCAGCACCCGGTACGTGCGGATCAACATCACCGCCAACACCGGCTGGCCGGCGGGCCAGCTCGCCGAGCTCGAGGTGTACCCGAGCGGCGGCGGCACCACCACCTCGCCGGTGCTGTCGGCGAGCCCGGCCTCGCTGAGCTTCGCCACCCAGGCGCTGAACACCACCAGCGCGGCCCAGGGGGTCACCTTCACCAACACCGGCACCGCGGCGGCGACCGTCTCCGGGGTGTCCGTGACCGGCGACTACAGCCAGACCAACAACTGCGGCTCGATCGCCGTCGGCGCGTCGTGCACCGTCAACGTGAGCTTCCGGCCCACGGCGTCGGGCACCCGCACCGGCACGCTGACCGTCAACAGCAACGCGTCGAACAACCCGACCACGGTCTCGCTGAGCGGCACCGGTGCGGGCACGACGCAGACCAACCTGGCGGCCGGCAAGCCCACGCAGGAGTCGAGCCACAACGACGTGTACCCGTCCAGCAACGTGACCGACGGCAACCAGAACACCTACTGGGAGAGCGCCAACAACGCCTTCCCGCAGTGGGTTCAGGTCGACCTCGGCTCGTCGCAGAGCGCGTCGCGGATCGTGCTGCAGCTGCCCGCCGGCTGGGGCCAGCGCACCCAGCGCATCCAGGTCCAGGGCAGCACCAACGGCACGTCGTTCACCGAGCTCCAGGCCGCGACCGACTACTCGTTCGCGCCCGGCTCCAACAACACCGTCACCATCACGTTCGGCGCGACCAGCCAGCGGTACTTCCGGCTGAACTTCTCGTCGAACAGCGGATGGCCGGCGGGCCAGCTCTCCACCTTCGAGGTCTGGAACAGCTGACGTTCTGAGAAGGGAGCCCCGCACCGGTCACCGGTGCGGGGCTCATTTCTGTAAGGCCTTGACATAACCCATTTGCGGCAAGGAGGATTACGCGCCGTGGCGGCGCAGCAGACGCATCCCCGCGACCTGTGGCGCCGCGATCTGGGCGGGACGGCCAGGCGGGTCGCGGAGACCTTGCGCCTGTACGGGCCCCGCACCCGGGCCGAGCTCGTCACGCTCAGCGGCCTGTCGCGCCCGACGGTCTCGGCCGTGCTCACCGACCTCGGCGGCGCCGGCCTGGTGAGCGAGAAGGTCGGCACCGCGGCCCGGCCCGTGGGCGGCCGCCCGGCCTCCGTGGTCCAGCTGACCCGCCGGGCCGGCATCGCGGTCGGCGCCGACATCGGCCGCCGCCACGTGCGGGTCGCCGTCGCGGACCTCGGCCACGCGGTCATCGCCGAGCGCGAGGCGCGCACCGACTTCGACATCGACGACCGGCCGCTGGACGCCCTGGAGCTCGCGGTCGGGCTGGTCGATGCGGCGCTCGGCGACATCGGGGCCACCCGCGACGACGTCGTCGGCGTCGGGCTCGGGGTGCCCGCCCCGATCACCCGCGACTGGCGCATCGGCTCGCCGCCCATGCTGCCCGGCTGGGCCGACCTGCGCCCCGCCGACGAGCTCACCGCCCGGCTGGCGCTGCCGGTGCGGGTCGACAACGACGCCAACCTGGCCACGCTCGGCGAGTACGTCTGGGGCGCCGGCCGCGGCTGCACCGACCTCGTCTACGTCAAGCTCGCCACCGGCATCGGCGCCGGGATCGTCCTGGACGGCCGGCTCTACCGCGGGGCGGCCGGCACCGCGGGCGAACTCGGCCACGTCACCCTCGACGCCCGCGGGGCGGTCTGCCGGTGCGGCAACCGCGGCTGCGTCGAGCTGGCCGTCGGCGGCCGCGCGCTGCTCGCCCACGCCCGCCAGTCCCACCCGGAGCTGCACGACCTCAAGGGGCTCGTCGCCCTGGCCCACGCCGGGGATACCGGGTGCCGGCGGCTCATCATCGACGCGGGGACGCAGCTGGGGTACGCGCTGGGCAACCTCGTCAACCTCATCAACCCGCAGCGGGTGCTGCTCGGCGACGAGCTGGGGGCGGCCACCGACCTGCTGCGCGAGCCGTTGCAGCGGGGGCTGGCCGAGACGGCGCTCGCGGCGGCGGCCGAGGCGGTCGACGTGGCGCAGAGCGCGCTGTCGCTGCGGGCGGCCTCGCTCGGCGCGGTGGCGCTGGCGCTGGGCATCGACACGGTGCCGTTCGCCGCGGCGAACCAGGCCTGAGCGCGGCGCCGTTCGCGCAACGGCTGGAAGTTAGCAGAACATGTCGCGCGGCTCGCGGCGTCTGTTGGGCACGGAATGCCGATACGAGGGATGTCCACCTGCGCGGCCCGGCGCTGGTGCGTTTCGCGCGGCTGCTCACCGGCGACGACCACCGCGCCGACGACCTGGTGCAGGACGTGCTGGCCAAGGCGTTCGTGCACTGGCGGCGGGTGGACGGCGCCGACCGGCCCGACGTCTACGTGCGCCGGATGCTCGTCAACGCCAACGCCTCCTGGTGGCGCCGCCGCGCCAGCGGCGAGGTCGCCGTGCCCGAGCCGCCGGAGCGGCCCGCGGGCGCCGACATCGGCACCGAGGTGGCCGAGCGCGACCGCCTGTGGCGGCTGGTCGTGCGGCTGCCGGTCCGCCAGCGCGCGGTGCCGCCCCGCCCGAGCGGCGACTGGTCCGTCAGCGGCTTCGGCCTGCTGTGCGAGGTGGACGGCTACGACCAGGCCGCCGTCGACGCGGTCGGGGCCGGGGTCACCGTGCGGGCCGACATGCGTGACCTGGCGAAGTTCCCGGAACACCTCGTCGGTTAGGCCGATTTTCGCGCCCACCCCCGCCCCGATTCGATTCGGCGGGGGTGTTGGCGCGCATGTTGATCTATATACTGAATCCTTGGGGGTCCGATCGGTCATGCCCGCGGAGGACGTGTGCTGTACTTTTTTCTCAGCTACGCCCGCGGGCCCGACGACCTGTTCGTAAGGCGCTTCTACAACGATCTCTGCAGCGAGGTCCGCGTCCACGCCGGTCTGGACCGCGACGCCGAGGTGGGATTCCTCGACAATCACAACATCGAACCGGGGCAGAACTGGCCCCAGGCGCTCATCAATGCCATCGCCGAGTGCGCGACTTTCCTGGCGCTCTATTCTCCGGCGTACTTCCTGAGCCAGCCCTGCGGCAAGGAATGGACGATGTTCGACCTGCGTTCACGCGGCGCCCCGCGCGGCGACGAGCAGCCGGTCGCGGGCCTGATCCCGGTCGTGTGGCTGCCGCCGCGGGAGCTGCCCGAGGTGGCCAAGACCGTCCACTACGACCTGGACGTGGAGGAAGAGGCCTACCGGCGGCGCGGGCTGCGCCAGCTGCTGCGATTACAGCGCATGCACGACGCCTACATCGAGTTCCTCTCGATGATCGCCGAGCGGATCGTCAGCGCCGCCGCCGTGCCCCCGCCGCGCGGCTCGACGCAACTGGACTTCGACCGGCTGGAGAGTGCCTTCCACCCCAGCGCGGCCCCCGACGCGGGCCAGGGCAGCTGGACCGGCCAGACGATCCACTTCGTGATCGCCGCGCCGTCGCGCCCGGACGCCGAGGCGATCGAGCGTGACGGCGGCTTCTACGGCCGCGACCCGCTGGACTGGGCGCCGTTCTGGCCGGTGCAGGCGCGGCCGCTGCGGGAGTACGCCGAGAGGGTCGCCTCCGAGCTGGGCTTCGACTCGCGGTTCACCGGCCTGGACCGGCTCGGCGACCGGGTCAAGGTGGCCCAGCAGAACAACCACATCGTGGTGCTGCTGGTCGACCCGTGGTGCGCCGACCTGGCCGCGCACCGGGAGCTGCTGCTGGAGTACGACCATCATCGCGAGCACGTCTCGGCGATGCTCGTGGTGATGAGCGCCGGCGACGTGCAGACCCAGGAGCACAGCGCCCGCCTCGCCGGGCTCATGCACGACACGCTCGGCAACAACGAGCGCCGGCTCGACGAGGTGATGCTGCGGCGCAGCGTGCTGACCGGGCCCGCCTTCGAGGCGGATCTGGCGGTGGTACTCGCCGAGGCCCGCAACCGCCTGGTCGCCGACGGCCGCGTGTTCCGCCGCCCGCCCCCGGGCCAGTACGCTCCCCGCCCGATTCTCGAAGGACCATAGGAGGGACGATGACCGACACAGACGACGACGCGCGGACGTCCGGCCAGATCGTCACCTTCTACTCGTACAAGGGCGGCTCCGGCCGGACCATGACCCTGGCCAACATCGCCTGGATCCTGGCCAGCAACGGCTATCGGGTGCTCGCCGTCGACTGGGACCTCGAGTCGCCGGGCCTGCACCGGTACTTCCACCCCTTCCTGCTGGACAAGGAGCTGCGCAACTCCCCGGGCGTCATCGAGATGCTCACCCAGTTCGTCACCGCCGCCCTGCAGCCCGACCGCGACGACGACCTCGAGTGGGTCGACGAGCAGGCCCAGGTGCTCGACCACGCGGTGTCGCTGGACTGGCAGTTCCCCGGCGGGGGCGGCATCGACCTGCTGCCCTCGGGCCGGCAGAACCGCTCCTACGCCGCCGCGGTGAGCACCTTCGACTGGCCGAAGTTCTACGACCGGCTGCCCGGTGCCGCGTTCATCGACGCGCTGGCCCGCAACATGCGTGAGCACTACGACTACGTGCTCATCGACAGCCGCACCGGCCTGTCCGACGCGGCCGGCGTCTGCACCGTGCTGTTGCCCGACACCGTGGTCAACTGCTTCACGCTGAGCATCCAGAGCGTCGACGGTGCCGTGGCGGTCAGCGAGTCGATCCGCCAGCAGCGGCGCGGCCGGCCGATCCGCTTCCTGCCCGTGCTGATGCGGGTCGAGGACGCCGAGCAGGTGAAGCTCGACATCGGCCGCGACCACGCCCGGCAGCGCTTCCGGCCGTTCCTGGAGCACCGCAGCCCGGACGAGGCCAACCGGTACTGGGGCGACGTCGAGGTCCCCTACAAGCCGTACTTCGCCTACGAGGAGATCCTGGCGACCTTCGCCGAACGCCCCCGGCTGGAGACCTCGCTGCTGGCCGCGTTCGAGCGGCTGGCCGGGGTGCTCACCGACGGCGCGGTCCGGGAGATGCCGGCCATCGACGAGGCCAAGCGCCGGCACTGGCTCTTCGAGTTCGAGCGGCCCCGCCCGAGCAGCGCCTCGGACGTGCTCATCAGCTACGCCGCGGTCGACCGCATGTGGGCGGAGTGGATCCAGCAGCGGCTCATCGACGCCGGCATGCGGGTCGCGCTGCACGACATCGACTCGGTCACCGGCCAGCACTTCACCACCGAGCTGGAGCGGCGGCTGGCCACCGTCGGGCGGACCCTCGTGCTGCTGTCCAAGGACTACGTCTCCTCGCCGCAGGCGGCCCAGCTGTGGCAGCTGCTGGACAGCCGGACCGCGGGCGGGGCGCCGGCCGTGGTGCCGGTCCGCCTGGACAGCACCCGGCTGTCCGCGCCGTTCACCGAGCGGCTCCCCACCGACCTGGCCAACCTGCCCCGGGAGCGGGCGCACGAGGCCGTGCTCACCGCGGTCGGCGCCATCATGCACACGGTCGGGCGCCCCGGCGAGGCCGACGACGCCGGCGGGCCGCGGTTCCCGGGCGCGCTGCCGCCGATCTGGAACCTCCCGCAGCGCAACCCGGCCTTCACCGGCCGCCGCGACACCCTCGAGCAGCTGCGGGACCGCCTCTCGGCCAGCGTGACCGTGGTCGTACCGCAGGCCCTCTACGGCCTCGGCGGCGTCGGCAAGACGCAGGTGGCGATCGAGTACGCGTACCGCTTCGCCGCCGACTACGACCTCGTCTGGTGGATCTCGGCCGAGCAGGTCTCCCAGGTCCGCTCGACCCTCGGCGAGCTGGCCCGGGAGCTCAAGCTGCAGGAGGCGGACACCCTCGGCGAGAGCGTGCGGATGGTCCGCGACGCGCTGCGCCAGGGCAGGCCGTACAAGCGCTGGCTGCTCATCTTCGACAACGTCGGCGACCCGGAGACGATCCGCGAGTTCATCCCGCAGGGCAGCGGCCACGTGCTGCTCACCTCGCGCAACCAGGAGTGGACGCAGGACGCCCACGTCGTGGAGATCACCACGTTCACCCGGGCGGAGAGCATCACCTTCCTGACCCGGCGGGTGAGCGGCCTGTCCCCGGAGCACGCCGAGGCCGTCGCCAACCGGCTCGGCGACCTGCCCCTGGCGATCGAGCAGGCGGCGGCGTGGCTGTCGGAGACCGGCATGCCCGTGAGCCGGTACCTCGAACTGCTCGACACCCAGCCGCTGCGCATCCTCGCCGAGAACGCGCCGGTGGGCTACGAGCAGACGACCGCGGCGACCTGGCAGCTGTCGCTGGAGCAGCTGCGCAAGCAGTCCCCGGCCGCGGCCAAGCTGCTGGAGATCTGCGCCTTCTTCGCGCCCGAGCCCATCCCGACCCGGCTGCTGTACACCCCGCGGTTCACCCAGCCGCTGCTGGAGTACGACCCGGCCCTGCACGACCCGATCCGCCAGGGCCGGCTGATCCGCCAGATCGGCCGCTACGCCCTGGCCTCGGTCGACTCCGGGCAGACCATCATGCAGATCCACCGGCTGGTCCAGGCGGTCATCCAGGGCAGCCTCACCGACGCCGAGCGGGAGGAGAACCGCAAGCACGTCTACCAGGTGCTGGCCACCGCCGAGCGGGCCGACCCGGACGACTTCACCAGCTGGCCCGCCTACGCCCGGCTCCTGCCGCACGTGCGCGGCTCGCGGGCCAACTCCTCCTCCGACCCGTCGGTGCGGCTGTTCGTGGTGGACGTGGTGCGGTACCTCTGGTCCCGCGGCGACTTCAGCAGCAGCCAGGAGCTGGCCGAGGAGACCGTCGCGACCTGGCGGGGCGACCCGCGCATCGGCGAGGACGCGCTCACCCTGCTGCTCGACTTCCACCTCGGCAACTCGCTGCGCTCGCAGGCCTTCTTCGACCGGGCCCTGGAGATCGACCAACGGGCGCTGGAGCGGCTCAAGGAGGTCGTCGAGGAGGAGGACGACCCGTACATCGTGCTGACCGCCGGCGGCGTGGCCGCCGACCTGCGCGCGCTGGGCCGCTTCCAGGAGGCGCGGGAGCTGGCCGAGGAGACCTTCGCCCGGGCCCAGCGCACGTTCGGCGAGGAGCACTCCCGCACGCTCGCGGCGGCCAACAACGTGGCGGTGTCGCTGCGCCTGGTCGGCGACTTCCGCGGCGCCGCGTCCTACGACCAGGACGTCATGGAGCGGCTGCGCCGGGTCTCCGGCGAGCGGCACCTGACCACCCTGCTGGCGGCCAACAACTACGCGCACGACCTGCGGGCCGTCGGCCGCTTCGAGGAGTCCCGGGAGCTGCTGGAGTCGACGCTGCAGACCTACCGCAACATCCTCGGCGACTCCGCGCCCGCCACGCTGCGCGCGGCCAAGAACATGGCGGTGACGCTGCGCAAGCTGGGCGACATCCGGGCCGCCCGGCAGCTCACGAACGACACCCTGCAGCGGTACCGCGACCTGCACGGCGAGGAGCACCCGGACACCCTGTCGTGCCTCATGAACGCGGCGTTCGAGGAGTCGGCGCTGGGCAATGGGGAGGCGGCCGAGCGCATCGCCCGGCAGGTGCTGGCCGGCTACGAGAGCCTCTACGACGAGAAGCACCCATTCCGCCTCGCGGCGCTGAACAACCTCGCCATCTTCGCCCGGCTCAACGGCAAGCACGAGGAGGCCCGGGCCTTCTCGGTGCAGGCCTGCGAGCGGTTCGAGCAGGCGCTCGGCGCCGAGCACGTCTACACGCTGTCCAGCCGCATCAACCTGGCCAACGTCATCTTCGACGAGGGCGACCTGCACGAGTCGCGGGAGATCGACGAGAAGGTGTGGGCAGCCCTGGAGAAGGTCCTCGGCGACGACAACCCGGACACCCTGGCCGCGGCGGCCAACCTGGTGGTGAGCCGGCGGCGGACCGGCGACGGGGAGGGCGCGGACGAGCTGTTCAAGATCACTTTACAGCGGAGCCGCTCGGCGCTGGGGGAGCATCACCCGAACACCCTCGCCCTGCGCGAGGGCCGGCGGCTCAACTGCGACATCTCGCCGCCGCCGACGTAAGCGGCGCGGCACGGCGGGCCCGGGGCGTTCACGCTTCGGGCCCGTTCGCGTCTGCGGTGCAATGGCGTTACCCGGCGCTGCCGCCGGAAGAACATGATCCGCAATGACCGACGCCCGGCTTCGCGCGATTGGGGTGGCGTTTGCCGGGCGGCGTTGGGTCGGAAAGGGCCTAAAGGGCCGACGAAAAGGCGGAGACCGTGAGCAGGTCCCGCTCCTTCGGGTTGAACAGGCGCTGCATCACGCTGTCGAGGGTCGAGGACGTGGCCGAGTCGGGCTCGGTCATTAATGCCTGCAACCGCACCGTCGCGAGTTCCAGGAGCTCGTCCTGGACCTCGTTCGCACCTGGCTTGTCCATGGCTTCCACCTAAAGATCGTTTGGATGTTGATGTTGTTACCGGCCCTCCCGAGAGATCTCGCTTCTCCCGAGGTTGGCCTAGATGCAAGCACGCGGACTCACCGGCCGCGGATGAACCAGGCAGATGATACTCAGGCGCCGCCACGATCGTGGCCCGGCCCCGGCCCGACACGCAGAACTCTCGCGAGTATTACAGCACGGCAAAACACGGCCGGTCATTGGTTCGTCCAACCGGCTTTTAGCAGTTCCGTGGCCGCCTTGGGATGTCCGTCGCGTTGCAGTTCCAATACGACGTCCTTGACCAACTCAGGCCGGGTCGGCAGCAGCCGATGTACCAGCGCACCGCTCGGGTCCGAACGATCCTGCGCGCCCTCCGCGAGGGCCCAGGCGACGGACATCCCGACCCAGGCCTCGTCGTCCGCGGCGTCGGCGTCCAGCCGGGCCAGGAACGCCGCCTCGGCGCCGGTCGCGTCGCCGTTGAGCAGCATCGTGCCTGGTGTCGATGGGTCAGGGCCAGACGGCCCCACCGGCTCGGTCCGGCCATCGAGCCAGCGGTGCAGCTCGCCGAGCAGGCCGGGGGCGTCGGCCGGGGTGGCCACCGCGCCGTCCGCGACGGACCCCCGCTCGGCCACGCTTCCGAGTGGCGTGCCGAAACGCAGGTGGCCGAGTAAACGTTGCGACTCGCGGGGGTCCGCCTGCGCGTTGCGCAGTAGCCAGCGGACCGTTTGCGCGGTTACGAACAAATATGCCCGCGACGCGATGTCCGGCGCGATCTTCTCGCCCTCCCAGTCATCCAGGGTGGACCGCAGTGTCGTCGCGAAATACATACCGGCATCGGTCAATTCACCGCCGCTGATCAGGTTTTCGATGGCGATCCGATTCATCGCCCGCCAGTACGCGAACTGGGCGGCCGCGCGGCGGGGGTCGCCGTCGGGGGCGTGGCGGCGGGTCCGCCAGTAGTCGGTCACCCCGGCGTGGGCGTAGATGCCCTGCAGAAGTGCGCCCGTAGGGCGAGGGTCCAGCCGCCAGGGCGCGTGCAGGCGGGCCTCCCGCCCGTCGGTGTGCAGCTCGCAGAGGTCCAGCAGCGCGCCGAGCTTTGCGTGCATGTACTCGTGGATGAGCAGCAGGGCGAGGTCGGCCGCGGTATCCGGGACGCCGGCGCCGACCGAGCCGCAGGCGTGGCGGGAGGCGGCGCTGACCAGCGCGCCGCCGGCCGGGGTGGCCAGCGGCACCACGCAGCGCAGGCTGTGCCGCAGCGTCTCGGCGTGCCGGGGGTGCTCCTGCTCGATGAGCTGCCAGGCGTCGACGAGCAGCTTCTCCAGGTGGCCGGCCCGGGAGTCGGCGAGGGTCGGCAGGGGGCGCCAGCCGTAGCAGTCGCGGTACGGGTCCTGGTCCTCGATCGCCAGCCGCCAGCCGCCGAGGTCGACCGAGCGCAGCGCCTGCCAGCCGGGGCCGTCGCGGTCGACGACCACGCCGTTCGCGCCCGTGCAGCGAAGGCCGGACGCGGTGGCGGCGAACCGCGCCGGGCCCGGGCCGAGGCCGGTCGCGCGGCCGAGCCCCGGCACGGTCGCCGCGCCGTCCACCGTGGGGACCTCGATGTCGAAGGTCAGGCCGGCCGCCACGGCGGCGGCGACGGCGTAGGCGGCCAGGAACCCGAGGTCGTCGCCCGGGTCCGCCGGCGCCTCGGCCCGTTCGGCGTCGGCCAGGCGGTGCAGGCACAGGGTGGCCCAGGCGTCCAGGTGCGGGTGGGCGAGCACCCCGGCCACCGCGGCCTCGTCGGCGTCCTCGGCCCGCCCGATGAGCGCGACGGCGGGCTGCAGCGCGGCGCCGTGGCGGGTCGGGCGGGCGGCCCGCAGTACCATCGCGATCAATGCCTTGCGCTTGGCGAGCTGGCCGGCGGCGAGCACGGCCATCGCCCCGGCGTCGCCGTAACCGGCGGCGATGCCGGCGAACTGCTCGGCGCTGAGCAGCAGACGTTCGTTACTCACTGAGAGACCACCGCTGGCTGTTCCAGGTCGGCGCGGACCCGCCCGCCGATGTGGTTGATGAGGGCGAGGAGGTCGGCGCAGAAGACCGACGGGTTGTCGAAGCCGGTGCCGGCCGCGTAGCGGTGCGCCCGCAGGCCGCCGCCGCACACCTTGACCACCGGGCAGGCGCGGCAGGCCGCGGACAGCCGGTAGGGCGCGGCCGTGGCGAGGTGGTCGAGCACGTCGTCGAAGCGCTGGCCGGCCACGCCCAGGCCGGTGGCCGGGCCGCCCGCCGTCGTGGTCTTCAGCGCGTCGGACTGCTCGTAGCTGCCGTCGGTTTCCACAGTGATGACCCCGGGCGACTCGCCGCCGATCGACTCGGTGGCGCTGGGCAGGCCGAAGAGGCGGGCCATGATGGACTCGAACAGGCGGATGCGGGTGTTGGTCTCGACCGGGCGGTGCTCGTACCAGCGGTCGAAGACGCGGATGAGCCACTCGGCGTAGGGGATCGGGCGGTCCTGCCCGGCGGCCGGCTCGGCGGCCGGGATGCCCGGCGGCGGGTTGGTCCAGTTGCCGTGGGGCAGGAGCAGGTCGACCTGGGGCGGGCGGAAGGCCAGCAGCCCGTCGAAGACCTCGTCCGGGTCGTTGTCGACGTCGATCGTGCACAGCAGGCCGCCGTAGACCGCGGCGTGCTCGGGGCGCATGAGCAGCGCGATGCCGGCGGCGATGCGGTCGTAGGAGCCGCGGCCGTTGGCGTAGCGGCGGTGGCGGTCGGTGGCCGCCGGGCCGCCGTCGACGCTCACCCCGACGCTGACGCCGTACTTGTGGAAGATCGCCAGGAACCGCTCGTCGATCAGGATCCCGTTGGTCTGCATGGCGAAGCGGGTCGGCGGGAACGCGTCCCGGATCGCCCGCAGGGCCGCCTCGATGCCGTCGTGCCCGGCGAGCAGGGGCTCGCCTCCGTGCAGTACCACCCGGAGATCGCGCAAATCATGATCGCGTGCATGCTCGTCAATGCGCTGTGCGATCCGCTCGAGCGTCGCCGCACTCATCGTCGTCGGCTGGGCCCGCCAGCTTTGATCGACGCTCTCGTATACGTAGCAATAATCGCAGCTCAGATTGCACCTACTGTGAATCTTGAGAACGATTTGGCGCATCGGCGTGCCCACGGGGACCAATCTTGGAGTGTGGGTCAACGAGTGTCTAGCGGATCCCCCAAGTCTAACCCTTCGACCGGGGTGGTCCGGCCTTGTCGGTGGTGCCACGTACTGGTCCCCGTCACTGGATGGCCCGTATTCTTACCCTCCTGCGCAAGGGGATTCCACGGGACCGGGAGGCGGCCTTGCTCGAGGTGCTCGACCTGCCCGGCGACCGGCGCATCGTCTACGAGGACTCGGGCAACCGCGACGGCCGGCCGGTGATCCTGCACCACGGCACCCCGGGCAGCGCCGACGGGCCGAAGCCGCGGCACTCGATCCTGTACCGCCTCGGCGTCCGCCTCATCGCCTACTGCCGGCCCGGCTACGGCGGCTCCAGCCGGATGCGCGGCCGCACGGTCGCCCGGGCCGCCGGCGACGTGGCCGCCCTGGCCGACGCGCTCGGCCTGGAGCACTTCGGGGTGCTGGGCCGCTCGGGTGGTGGCCCGCACGCCCTCGCGACCGCCGCGCTGCTGCCCGGCCGGGTGACCCGGGTGGCCGCCCTGGTGAGCCTGGCCCCGCCGGACGCGATCGGCCTGGACTGGTACGGCGACATGACCAAGGACAACCAGCGCTCCTACCGCGCGGCCTCGCTCGACGAGGAGCTCATCGCCGAGCAGGTGCGGCTGCGGACCAACCGGGTGAACGACGACCCGGCCCACCTGCTGCGCCTGCTGCGCGAGGAGATGCCGCAGGCGGACAAGAACGTGGTCGAGGACGAGACCATCGAGCGGCAGCTGCTGCGCACCTACGCGGTGGCGCTGGGCGACGGGCCGTACGGCTGGATCGACGACCTGCTCGCCCTGCGCGCCGAGTGGGGGTTCCGCTTCGACGACATCCGGGCCCCGGTGCGGCTGTGGCACGGCGCGGACGACCGCTTCGCCCCGGTGAGCCACACCCGGTGGCTGGCCGAGCACGTGCCCAGGGCCCAGCTGGAGGTCGAGCCCGGCGCCGCCCACTTCGCCGCGCTGCGCGTGATGCCCCGGATGATCCGCTGGCTGGCCGAGGCCGGCGAGCCGCCCAGCGCCGCGGCCTGAGATCGGTCAGTAGGGGTCGATCGAGCGCAAGGCATCGATTGTCGGAAATGCGACATCCGGCGGGGCGGTGGCGGCCCGGCGGGTCTCCGGGTGGTCGTCGCCCAGCGCGCGGCGCAGCCGGTCGGCCAGGTCCGACAGGCGCTCGGCGGTGGCGTCCTGCTCGGCCCGGCCGGCGTCCAGGAGGGCCAGGTTCACCGCGGCGGTCAGGGCCAGCGGGTGGTGCGGCGGCAGGGCGGCCGCCAGCTCGGCCACGGACTCGGCGGCCAGCCGCTGGGCCTGCTCCCGCTCGCCGGCGGCCCAGCAGACCAGGGCGAGGTTGGCCTGGGTGATGACGGCGCGCGGGTGGGCCGGCCCGAGCAGGGTGCCGTAGCGCTGCTCCACGCCGGTCAGCTCGGCCCGGGCCCGCTCGACGTGGCCGGTGGCCAGCAGGGTGAGCCCCCAGCTGTGGCGGCACGCCAGGGTGTCGGGGCCGGCGGGGCCGCACAGCCCGGCGAACTGCTCGTAGGCCTGCTCCAGCAGCGGGGCGGCCTCCAGGGGGTGGCCGTCCAGGCGCAGGGAGACGGCCAGGCTGCTGCGCACCGTCAGGGCGGCCCGCGAGCCGGCGCCGAAGACGTCCGCCACGGCCGGCGCCAGCGCGCGCAGCAGCTCGGCCGACTCGCCGTAGCGGCCGGCGTCGCGCAGGTCCCGGCCCAGGTTGGCGGCCGCGCGCAGGACGGCCGGGTGGTGGTCCGGACCCGGGAACGGGCGGAAGCCGCGGACCCGCTCGTCGCAGCGCATGGCCGCGCGGTACTGCCCGGCCGCCCGGTAGGTGGTGGCCAGGCCGTTGAGGGCGTTGAGGGTCTGGGTGTGCTCGGCGCCGACCACCCTGGCCCAGGCGCGGTACGTCGCCCGGGCCGCCTCCAGGGCCTCGGCGTAGCGGCCCAGGGCCCGCAGGTCGGCGGCCTGGCGGTCGCGGGTGGCCAGGGTCGCCGGGTGATGGCGGCCGAGCAGGGCCTCCTGGGCCGCCCGGATCTCCTCGTCCAGGCGCAGGGCGTCGGCATGGCGGCCCTGGTCGCGCAGGATCGCGGCGCGCACCCCGCGCAGCTGCAGCAGCTGGGCGGGCCGGCCGGACGCCCCGCCGGCCGTCCACTCCTGCTCGATCCGGCGGGCCAGCCGCTCGGCCTCGGCGCGGGCGCCCGTGTGGCGCAGGTGGCGGATCCGGTCCACCACCAGGCCGCGGACCGCCTCGTTCGGGCAGGCGGCGGCGCCCGACCCGGCCAGGTGCGGCCAGATCAGCGCGAACTGCGGCCAGGAGCGCGGATCGTCCACGTCGTGCCCCTTGGCCAGGCCGGCCAGCGCGAGGTGGACCTGGTGGCGGGCCTCGTCCAGGTCCTGCGGGGTCATCCGCTCCCGGACCACCCGCTGCAGGAGGGGGTGCATGTGCACCCGGCCGGCCGGCAGGTCGGGGCGCAGCAGGCCGAGCCGGCTGATCTGCTGGACCAGCGTGGCCGGCATCAGGCGGTCGGCCACCGCGGCCTGGTAGGGCTTGAGCACCTCGGCCATCACGTCGCTGTACACCACGTCGGTGGCGGTGTCGGGGGCCAGCACCGAGAACAGCTGGAGCAGCCGGTGTGCGCCGGGGGACTGGGCGCGCAGGCGGGCCAGGGAGCGGTCCCAGACGCGCTCGGCGGTGGGCAGTTCGTGCCGGTCGCCGGCCAGCGCGGCGAGGAAGGCGGGGACGGTGGCGCCGGTGCGCAGCAGGGTCTCGGCCGCCTCGGCGACGGCCACCGGCAGGTCGCCGACGGCCTCCGCGACCGCGTCGGCGTCCGCGGTGCGCAGCGCCGGCACGTGCCCGCGCAGGTACACGATGCTCTCCTCGCGGCCGAAGACGCCGACCGGCGCGGAGTGGAAGCCGCCGCCCCAGGAGAGATTGCGCGAGGTGATGAGGACCTGGCCGGTGCCCTGGGGCAGGAAGTGCCGGACCCGTTCGTAGTCGTCGGCGTCGTCGAGCACGATCAGCCAGCGCCGGTAGGGCTCGCCGCGGCGCAGCGCCCGCAGTACCGCCGGCGGAGCCTCGTCCACGCCGAGGGCCCTTGCCAGGGCGGCCAGCCCGCCCGGGAGGTCGCCGCAGTCGAGCCACCACACCACGTCGTAGGCGGCGCGGAAGCGGTGGGCGTACTCCGCGGCCAGCGCCGACTTGCCCGCCCCGCCCAGGCCGTGCAGCACCACCGGCGAGGTGGCCTGGCGCGGGTCGGCGTGCTCGCCGGGGCGCAGCCGGGCACGCAGCCGGGCCAGGTCGGCGTCCCGCCCGATGAAGCCGGCCGGGCGGGGCGGGGCGTGGAAGCGGGCCGGCTCCAGGCCCGGGTACCGCAGGTTGCCCGGCGGATGCGGCGGCTCGCCGTGGCCGAGCAGCCGCAGCAGCTCCCGGGCCGCGGCCGCCTCCGGCAGCGCGTGCAGGCGGGCCGACGAGCGCTCCGGGTAGGCCGGCACGGCTTTGACGTCGTCGATGTACACGGCCAGCGGCGGGCGCCCGGGCTCCTGGCCGGCCGGGCGGCGCTGCGCCTCGGTGGCGGCCCGGCCGGCGGAGATGACGGTCAGCTCGCGGGCCCCGGAGGCGGCGGCGCGGTCGGAGAGCACGCTCACGCCGGCCGCGGTCAGGGTCGCCGTGATCCACTCGGCCCACACCTGGTCCTCGGCGGCGTTGCGCAGCAGCACCGAGTCCTCGCGGGCGGCGACCAGGCGCAGGTACCGCCCGCCGGCCCGGTAGCGCAGCCCCTCCTCCAGCGGAGCCAGGGTCTTCACGTCGCCGTCGGTGAGGTACCAGGCCAGCCGCTCGTACGCGGCCAGCAGCGAGTCCGGCTGCCCCGGCAGGTCGGTCAGGGTGGCCAGGACCTCCTCGTACGCGTAGGCGGACTGGTAGGGCACCTGCACGTCGCGCCAGTACACCGCCAGCTCGTCCTCGCGCAGCCCCGCGGGCAGGCCGGCCAGGCGCTCGCGGGCCAGGCGGCGGCCGGCGTCGGCCCGGGCGCGGTGGGCCGGGTCGACGCGCATCGGCACCGGCAGCACGCGCGGCGGGTGCGCGGCGGTCGCCGCCACCCGGGCCGCCCGCTCGGCGCCCTCGATGCTCTTGTCGCTCAGCGTGAAGCAGGCCAGTACCACGTCGGGCAGGTGGGCCAGGCAGATCTGGGCCAGGTCGCCCAGGCCCGGCGGGCTGTCCACCAGCGTGTAGTCGTAGCGGGCGGCCATGGCCCGGCGCAGGGCGTCGAGGAGGCCGCCGCCGCCCTCCTCGTAGAACTGGTCCCAGTCGAGCCCGCCGAGGCCGCCGAGGGAGCCCGCGTAGGCCGCGTCCTGCCGCCCGGCCGGCAGGTAGTCGACGGCCCCGCCGCCGAAGTGGTTCCAGAGCACCGGCACCGGCGGGGTCTCGGCGAAGGGGTCGGCGGTGGCCCGCTCGAAGCGGCGCAGCAGGTCGGTGACCCCGCCGGACTCGGCGACCTGGGCGGCGTCGAGGAACGGGTGGAGGTACCGGTGCAGGCCCGGCGACTCCAGGTCGGAGTCGACCACGAGCACCCGGCGGCCGGCCGCGGCGAGAATCCAGGCGAGGTTGGCCGTCGCCATGGTGCGCCCGGTCCCGCCCGCGAACGAGTGGACCGTGACGATGCGACCCTGCCCCTGCTGCGGCACCCATCGATACTCCCCGAATATTGGCGGCCACCAAAGTCGTCCGCGAAAAAATATCTGGACATCGGCACCTGTCAGTAACGCCTCGGTTACCGCACACTGGAAATCCATCTGTTTCACCGTGGGGGCGGGGGTGCGGCGTGGCGGGGCCGGAGCCGATCGGCGGTAGGCCGGGCGTGACGATCCTGCGCTCGATGTTCGGGATCCTCGGCCTCGCGGCGCTGGTGCTCGGCCTGCTCGGCATGCGCCAGCTGGCGGAGTCGTCGAAGACCTGGTTCGACACCTGGTACTACACCCTCCAGCTGTACGTCCTGGGCGCCGACCCGCTGCAGACCGCGCCCGACTGGGTGCCGTGGCAGCTGCAGGCGGCCCGGTTCATGGCGCCCCTGTTCACCCTCGCCACCGTCGTGGAGACCGGCCGCGTGCTGCTGGCCGGGGAGATCCGCCGGCTGCGCTCGCGCACCGCCCGCCGGCACGTCGTCATCTGCGGCGACACCCCGTTCGCGCAGGCGCTGGCCGACCAGCTCTTCGCCACGGGCCAGCGGGTGGTGGTCGTGCGGGCCGTGCCCATCGGCCCCTTCGAGCTGCGCCACCGCCGGATGCTCGGGGTGGCCGGCGACGCCCGCTCGGCCGAGGTGCTGCGGGCCGCCGGCCTGCGCCGGGCCCGGTGCCTGTACATCTGCGGCGACGACGACCAGTTCAACCACGCCGTCTCGGTCACCGCCGGCACCGAGTTGCAGCTGCGCCGCTCCTCGCCGTGGATCTACGTGCAGCTCAACCGCCAGCAGACGTGCCACTCGCTGCAGGCCCGCCGGCTCGGCGCGGCCAGCACCAACCTCTTCCGCCTCGACTACTTCCACGTCGACGACGTCGCCGCGCGCATGCTCTACCGCCGCCATCCCCTGCACCCGCCGGCCGCCGGCGACCCGCCGATGCGGGTGCTCATCAGCGGCGACGACTCGTTCCCGCGGGTGCTGCTGGTGGAGACGGCGCGGTACTGGCGCTCGGTCGGCGGCTCCCCGGACCAGCTGCACATCGACCTCATCGGCCCCGACGCCGTGCGCACGCTGGCCACCCTCCGGGCCCGGTTCCCGTTCCTGGACCGGGTGTGCCGGGTGCACCCCCACGACGAGCGCCTCGACACCTGGCTGCCCCGGGTCACCCGCTCCCGCTACGAGCGCATCTACCTCTGCCACCGCGACGAGCAGGGGATGCTGGACCTGGCGCTGGAGAGCCCGCAGCTGTGGCAGGCGGCGAGCGAGCGCGTCTTCGTCGCCACCTACCAGGCCACGGCGCTGGCCGAGGCGTTCCACGGCGGCGAGCACAACGACCTGCTCGACGAGGTGGGCGGGAAGCTCGTCGTCTACCCCATCATCACCCGGGCCTGCGACGCGCCCCTCATCTCCGACGCCCTCACCGAGCGCCTGGCCAGGAGGTTCCATCAGCGGTACCTCGAGATGGCCCGCGGCGGCCCCAGCCCGACCAGCGCCGTAGCGTGGTCGCAGCTGTCGGAGTCGATGCGCAATGCCAACCGCGCCCAGGTCCAGGGCATCGCCGCCAAGATGCAGGCCCTCGGCTGCGTCATCGCGGTCCGCAACGGCGAGGACGGACTGATCACGGAGGAGGAGCTGGAGCAGTTGGCCGAGCTGGAGCACAGCCGCTGGTGCGCCGAGCGGGAGGGCCAGGGCTGGCGGCACGGCACACCGCGCGACGACCGCCGCCGCCTCCACCCGGACCTCGTCGACTGGCCCGCCCTGGCCGAGCCGGGCCGGGAGAAGGCGCGCGACGCGGTGCGCTACATGTCCGAGATGCTGGCCGACGAGGGCTTTACGATCGTCCGGCTGAACGAACCGATCGGCGCCCGCGCCGTCTAGTCACCTCCGGGGGACCTCATGCGCATCGGCATCACGGGTCACACCAACCTCACCGATACCACCGCCGAGGTCATCTACCGCGCGTTGGTGCAGTACCTGCGGGCGCTGGACGGCGAGGAGATCGTCGGGGTCACCTGCCTGGCCGACGGCGCCGACCAGCTCTTCGCCCGCGCGGTGCGCGAGGTGGGCGGGGCCTACGAGGTCGTGCTGCCCGCCCCGGACTACCGCGAGGTGGTGGCCCTCGACCGCCGCGAGGCCTTCGACGCCCTCCTGGAGGGGGCCCGTGCCGTCCTTCCTACGGGGGAACCGCGGTCGGGCGTGCGCGCGTACGTGGCCGCCAACGGCCTCATGCTGGACCGCATCGACCGCCTGGTCGCGGTGTGGGACGGCGAGGAGCGCGACCACCCGGGCGGCACCGCCGACGTGGTGCAGGACGCCCGCCGCCGAGGCGTCGACACGACGGTCATCTGGCCGGCCGGCGCCCGCCGCAAGTAGCGGCGGCCTCGCCGTTGCCCATCGCGCTGTCGCCGCCCTGGCCGGCGGAGCGGGCCGTCCTGGAGCGGTTGCGGGAAGGGCCTGGCGGGAAGTGCGGCCCCGACGGCCCGCGGAATGCCACCATGCCAGCGGCCTTCGAACGAACCCCGGGGCGCTCGAGGTCTTGCTGCCGCTTGCTGTTGATCCTGTTCCGCACGTACGGATGGTGCTCGGCTGGTATCTGGGCGGGCTGCGCGACCGGGCGGCTGAACCGACACTGCTTGCGTTACTCGAGGTCGGCGCGGAGTCCTCATAGGCCGAAGATCAAGAGCCGAAAACCACAGAAATTTCAAGTTTAGGGGAAAAAACAATGATTTGAGCCGAGTGCGAGGAGTCTACGGACGCGACTTGCCTGTCGCGGTCGGTGGTCACCGCACGCTGTTCTGCGCAAGGTTCAGGGGCTGGCAGGACGGGCCGGCGGGGCCGGCGCTTCCCGCCAGGGTGGTTGCCGGGAGCAGTGGCCCTCGGGCGGTGCGGCTTGACAGCGACCGGTAGCGAGTGGCGCGTTCATCGCACGAGCGCGCCTTCCGGGGCCGCGTATCGCAGAGCGTAACGGCCTTTCGGGCCACCGCGCATGGCCGGCGGCAGATCCGTGCACTCGTGGACAGCGTTTCGTACCAGCGTGACAAGACAACGCTGGTGGTGGGAGCTTTGGCGCGTGATGGAATGCCGAGCGGCTGCGCCGAGCGCGCGGCGACCAGCAGGACGGCTCGGGGCGTGAACCGGGGCCGCCCTCGCCGCCTGAGCAGGTCCGGCCTCCCGCGTGCGACAGCGCGGTGTATGACGGTGACCCCTTGCCGCGCGAGGCGAATGGCGCCACGCAGATCGGCCCGGTCCCGAGGCGTCGCGACACACCAGCGCTATTACTGCGCAGGCCCGTCGGTGCGGCAGCACGCGCGACGGTGGCCAGCAATATGCGGCCACCGACGCATTGCAGTCGTCGCTCGACAATGCCACGCACACCGAGACGTCATTTCCTCCAAGGTCCTCGAAGGGTGCCATCAGACAACTGCTATCCCATTGAGGCATGGCCTTGACGGTGGGCATCGCCTTCGCCGTTGTCGCGGCGTGGCTACAGTACGACGGTGATCGACGCCCCCGCGCCCTCGCCTCGCATCCGCCAGGGCAAAGCCGCGCTCGTGCTCGCGAGCGTGAGCCTTGTGATCTCATTGGTCTCTTGTGGCCTGGCGGGTCTCGTCGCGGGTACTGCGGGCATCGACCTGCTGCCGGTGCAGTCCAAGCCGGCGGAGGCGAGCGCGTCCCAGGTGGAGGCGGTGGCGCATGTGACCCTTCCTCCCGGGACGGTGTTTCTCGCCGCCGCCTACAGCAATGGTCTGGAAACCCGTCTCTCGGCGAAGTTCCGCATCCCTCGCACCGGGCTTGATGCGTTCGTCGCCGCCGGGAAGTTCACCGCCCCACTGACACCGGGGCTTCGGGCTGTCACGGCGAAGCACAACGTTGGCGGGGGCAACCTCTGGGATCCCGACACCGCTGTATCTGTTTCCGGCATCGAGGAGCAGCAACCGACGACTGACGGCACGTACCGATCGGTGCTGTTCAACCTCGATGCACCGGACGCCCTCACCGTTTACCTCTACGCTGGCCGCAGCTGACGGACAGCAGAACGTATGTGACACGCCGCAACCGTTGCGGTGCAAGGAAAAGACGCGGGGTAGGGCACACCACCGCGGTACGGACCCGCTGGGACACCGTCACCGTCGCGTTCAATCGGCGAACGCGGCAACGCGTTGCTGAAGATGACGTTCAAGGGTACCGCGCAACGTCAGCGTCGACCCCTGGTGCAACGGCGGCCTATCTTCGCCGCAGCGCTCGTTCAAGCGGTTGCGGGCCGGAGCGTCATGCACCATCGTCGTGCGGACGAGCTGACACGAGGTTGTACGGCGGCCTTCACCGCCGGTACGGCTGGGCGACCTTGGCGAGTTTCCTGGCTGCCTAGGATGGGCGGATGGCCGTGCCGCAGCGCATCCCGATCGCTCATGAACCGGGCTACCGTACCGACGCCATCGGGCGGTTCGCGGGCGGCCAGTTCTACGCCGCAGCGCACGGCGCCAGGCGTGACGTCGAGGGTGACCCGGCCGAGGAGTTCGGCTGGTACGCCTACCTGCATCGGTTCGATGAAGACGGCCGGCACGAGGCATCCACGATCCGCCGGATAGGCCTCAGTCGCTATCTCACCGATCCCGACGCGCCGGACAGGATCCTCGCCGCGCTCCTCGGCGAGCTGAGCCGGCCGCGGTTCGGTGACATCGCCATCCGGCCGTTTCAGTTCACCTACGACGGCGTCGTGTTCGGTCTGGTCGACGAGTCGGAGCCCGATCGCGGCGACTGGGCCGAGCTCTACCCCGACGGGCTCGGGTTCGCCCCGCCGTGGGACGGCACCTACAGCACCTGATCGATGCGGACGGGGCGCACCAGCCGGATGGTCACGGCGTGCAGTGCGTAGAGCGTGTAGCCGACCAGCAGCGGGGCGGTCAGGGGGATGAGGGCCGCGAGCGCGGCGGCGACGGCCGGCACCCCGGCCACCGCCGCCGCCGCGCCCGGGTGGCGCCATGCTGTCCGGGCGGCCCAGGCGAGCGCGTGCGGCCAGGCGCCTCGGGAGGTGTCCCGGCCCAGGTGTACGACGCCCAGCCCGCCGACCGCGAGCAGCACGGCGGCCGCGGCGGCCGTGGCGGCCAGCGCGGGTGCCCCGCCCGGGACCCGGCCGGCGGCCACGGCGCCGATGTCGGAGGCCAGCAGTAGACCGACGGCAGCGGCCGCGGCCGTGGCGAGGGCGCCGGGCAGCAGGGAGGCCCGGAAGAGCCGCCACAGCGCGCGGGCGTCCACGCCCTCGCCGGCGGTGATCGCGCGGATCGCCGCCGAGCCGGTGCGCAGGGCGGCGCCGGCGGTGACGAGCGGTACCGATGCGGCGGTCACGACGATGCCGACGAGGGCCACGTCCGCGGCGACCGAGATCGTGTCGCGCCAGTCGCGTCGCACGGGTTTACCCCTTCAGTCCGGAGGTGTTGATGCCCTCGACGAGCATGCGCTGGAAGGCCAGGAAGAACAGGAACACCGGCACGAGCGAGAGCACCGACATGGCGAACATCGGGCCCACCGAGACCTGGCCCTGCGAGTCGATGAACGTGCGAAGCGCCACCGGCACCGTGTTCTTCGTGGTCTCCGAGACGTACACCAGCTGGCGGAAGAAGTCGTTCCAGGTCCAGATGAACGAGAAGATCGCGGTGGTCACCAGCGCCGGGCGGCTCAGCGGCAGGATCACGCTGCGGAAGACGCCGGCGGGGGAGCAGCCGTCGATCTTCGCGGCCTCGTCCAGCTCGCGCGGGATGCCGCGCATGAACTGGACCATGAGGAAGACGAAGAACGCCTCGGTGGCCAGGAAGTGCGGCACGATCAGCGGCAGGTACGGGAAGTCCCCGCCGACCAGGCCGAGCTGCCTGAACAGGATGAACTGCGGGACGATGAGCACGTGGCCGGGCAGCAGCAGGGTGCCGATCATCATCGCGAACCACGCCTTGCGGCCGCGGAAGCGCAGCCTCGCGAAGGCGTAGGCGGCGAGCAGGCAGGACAGGGCGTTGCCGATCACGACGAGGCCGGCCACCAGCGCGCTGTTGAGGAAGAAGCGGCCGAAGGTGACGTTGACGCTCTTGAAGTGGGTCCAGCCGGCGGGGTAGTTGCCCGGGGTCCAGTGCTCGGGCCAGATGGAGACGTTGCTGAGCACCTCCTGCTGGCCCTTGAACGAGCTGCCGAGCATCCAGGCGAGCGGGTACAGGATGATGGCCAGCACCGCCACGATGGCGGCGAGCCGCAGCCATTTCATTGCTCCTCCCGGTCCGAGTAGTGCACCCAGAAGCGGCCGGTGCTGAAGAGTGCGACGGTCAGCAGGCCGATGGCGGCGAGGAAGACCCAGGCCAGCGCCGAGGCGTAGCCCATCTCGTAGTCGGTGAAGCCCTTGATGTACAGGTACAGCGTGTACATCAGGGTCGAGTCGACCGGCCCGCCGGTGCCGCCGGAGATGACGAACGCCGACGTGAAGCCCTGGAAGCCGTGGATGGTCTCCAGCACCAGGTTGAAGAAGATGACCGGCGACATCATCGGCATCGTCACCGACCAGAACTTGCGCCAGGCGCCCGCCCCGTCGACCGCGGCGGCCTCGTAGAGCTCGACCGGCACCTGCTTGAGGCCGGCCAGGAAGATGACCATCGGCGCGCCGAACTGCCACACGGCCAGCAGGATCAGCGTGCCGAGGGCGAAGTCGGGGTCGTTGACCCAGCCTTCGCCGTGGATGCCGAACACGGCCAGCAGGCGGTTGAACGAGCCGTCGCGGTTGAACATCGAGTACCACACGTAGCCCAGCGCCACGCTGCCGCCGAGCAGCGAGGGCAGGTAGAACAGGCCGCGGAAGAAGCCGACGCCGCGCACCTCGCGGTTGAGCAGCAGGGCCACCCCGAACGCGGCGGCCAGCTTCAGCGGCACCGCGACGACGCCGAAGAGCACCGTCACCTTGACCGCGTGCCAGAAGGCGGGGTCCTCGGTGAACATGCGCCGGTAGTTGTCGAGGCCGATGAAGTGCAGCTGCGACCAGTCGGACAGGATGTCGTAGTCGGTGAAGCTCAGCAGCAGCGAGCCCAGCATGGGCAGGGCGGTGAACGCCCCGAAGCCGAGCAGCCAGGGGGAGAGGAACAGGTAGCCGGCGCGGCCCTCGCGGCGGGCCCTCCGCCCGGTCCCGGCGGGGAACCGGGCGGAGTGCCTCATCGGCCGTGCCGTGGTGGTGACAGCCACTGGAAGGGTCCCTACTTGGAGATGGCCGTCTTCACGGCGGCGATGAAGGCCTCGGCCGCCTGAGCGGAGCTCGCCTTGCCGGCCTGGACCGACTCGGCGGCCTTGGTGAGCTCCGAGCGCAGCGTGCTGTGGCCCTTGAGCGGCACCTGGGGCGACGGGCCGAAGGTCTTGCCCAGCTCGTTCTCCACGTCGATGGAGGTCTTCATCGCCTTGTCGGTGACCGCGCCCTCGACCGTGGCGCGCACGTCGAGGTTGGAGGGCAGGCCGCGGTCGGTGCCGAGGACCTTGCCGGCCTCGGGGTCGTTGGCGAGGAAGTTGATGACGTCGACGGCCACGTCCTTCTTGTCGCTGCCGCGGTACACCGAGAAGTACATCGACGCGCGCGCCCACTGGGCCTTCGGGTCGCCGGGGTAGGCGACGACGCCGAGCTCGTCCTTGGTGTTCTTCTGCAGCTCCGGCAGCTGGTTGACCCACACCCACGAGGTGAGCGCCTTGCCGGTCACGACCAGCTGCTTGGTGACGTCGGTGGCGTTGCCCTCGCGGATCACGTCCGGCGGCGGGGTCGCGCCCTTGTCCCGGGCGCCCTTCCACAGGTCGAGCCAGGCCGTCACGTCCTGCGCGGTGAAGCCGAGCTCCTTGGCCTTGTACAGGTCCTTGCCCTGCTGGCGCAGCCACACCCAGAAGGCCTTGTAGTCGGCGCTGGGGTCCTGCGTGCCGGCGACCTTGGTGGCCGCCCCGGCGGCCTGGGCCCAGGAGATGAACTGGTCCCAGCTCATGCCGGTGGTCGGCAGCGGCTGACCGGCCGTCGTGAGCTTGGTCTTGTTGTACACCAGCCCCTGCGTGTTCTCGCCGAAGGCGACGCCCGCGAGCTTGCCGTCCACCACCCCGTATTTCCACAGGCTCTCGGGAAAGCGAGCGGTGTCGAGCTTGCCGGACTTCTGGTACGGCAGCAGGTCGAGCGTGACGTTGCGGGCCGCGTACTCGGTCAGGGCGTTGTCGTCGATCTGGAAGATGTCGGGGGCCGCGTTGCCGGCCGTCATGGTGGCGAGCTTGTCGTAGTACCCCTGGTTGGCCTGCCACGTCGTCTTGAACGTGACGTTGGGGTGCTTGGCGGTGTAGAGCTTCAGCGCGTCCTCGGTGAGCTTGGCCCGGGCGTCGCCGCCCCACCAGAAGAAGGTCAGCTCGACCGGCTTGCCGGAGTCCGCCGAGGCGCCGGTGTTGTCACCGCAGGCGGCGAGAGGGAGCAAGAGCAAGGCCGCGGCGAGCAGCCGGCGGCGGGGGATTGCGGACATGGGAGTCACTCCTAGGCATCGGCCGCGACCGAAGGGGGTGTCACCGGAGCGGGGCCGGTCGAGTCGCGGATCACCAGTTGGGTCTGGAGCGTGACGAGCGCGGTGGCGCGGTGTTCCTGGTCGTCTTGCAGGAGCATGTCCACGGCTGCCCGGCCGGCGGCCGCGGCCGGGGTCGCCACGGTCGTCAGCTTGGGATGCACGAGCCGGCTGAGCATGATGTCGTCGATGCCGACGACGCTGAGCTGCTCCGGCACGCGCACGCCGCGCTCGTGCAGGGCCTCGAGCAGGCCGATCGCCATGAGGTCGTTGTAGGCCAGCACGGCGCTGGCCCCGGTGGCGAGCACCGCGTCGCAGGCGGCCTGTCCGGCCGCCTCGGTCGGCTGGTGTGGCCCGAGCGCGGTGAGCGTGGCGCCCGCCGCCCTGGCCGCGGCGGTGGCGGAGCGGCGGATCTCCCGGTTGGTCCACGAGCCCCGCGGCCCGCCCAGCAGGGTGATGTCGCGGTGCCCGAGGCCGACCAGATGTTCGATCGCGGCCCGGGCGCCGCCGGCGATGTCCATGACGACCGCGGGCAGTCCTTCGACGGGCCGGTTGACCACGACGAGCGGCACGTCCTTGCGGAGCTTCTCGATGAGGTCGTTGCTCATGCGCGGGCTGCACAGCAGCACGCCGTCGACCTGCTTGGCGAGGGCGTGGACGAGCTGCTCCTCGACCACGGGGTCCTCGTTGGTGTCGGCGACGAAGAGGTGGTAGTCGCGCTGCCGGGACTGGGACTCCGCCGCCTTGATCAGCGGCGGGAAGAACGGGTTGGCGATGTCCGCCACGATCAGGCCGATGTTGTGCGTGCGGCCGGTGATCAGCGCGCGGGCCGCCCGGTTGGGCCGGTAGCCGAGGCTCTCCGCGGTGGACAGCACCCGGCTGCGGGTGTCGGGGTTGACCAGGTGCGGCGCCGAGAACGTGCGGGACACGGTGGAGACATGGACGCCGGAGGCGCGGGCGACATCTCGGATCGTGGCAGGCACTGGAGGTCCTCTCGAACGGCCGGGTGGTGCCAATTATGCAAACGTTTGTGGCCATGTCAACGGTCCTCAATGGATTCTGCAGGCAGTATTGACCGGACCAGCGGGTCCTGCGCATAGTTTTCTGCAAACCTTTGCAGTGAGGAGGGTCGTTGGAGAAGACCCGCTACGCGATCGTCGGCACCGGGTCCCGGGCCGCCATGTTCGTCCGGGCGCTCACCGCCGAGCACCGCGACGCCTGCGAGCTCGTCGCCCTGGCCGACCCCAACCCGGTCCGCATCGCCGCGCACAACGCCCGGCTGCCCGCGCCGGTGCCCGCCTACCCCGCCACCGAGTTCGCCGCCATGATCGAGCGCGAGCGGGTGGACGTGGTGGTCGTGTGCACCGTGGACCGGTACCACGACGAGTACATCGTGGCCGCCCTGGAGGCCGGCTGCGACGTGCTCACCGAGAAGCCGATGACCATCGACGCCCCGCGCTGCGCGCGCATCCTCGACGCCGAGCGGCGCACCGGCCGCCGCGTGCGGGTCACCTTCAACTACCGCTACAACCCGCTGCACGAGGCGGTGAAGCGGGTGCTGGCCGCCGGCGAGATCGGCGTCGTCGGCTCGGTGCACTTCGAGTGGCTGCTCGACGTGCGCCACGGCGCCGACTACTTCCGCCGCTGGCACCGCGACAAGGCCGACTCCGGCGGGCTGCTGGTGCACAAGGCCGGGCACCACTTCGACCTGGTCAACTGGTGGCTGGCCGAGGAGCCGATCCAGGTGTACGCCCAGGGCCGCCTCTTCTTCTACGGTCCGGCAGGGGCGGGGGAGGGCGCGGGGAACTTCGCCGTCGACATGAGCGACCCGGAGCTGGCCGCGCTCTACGGGCCCGCCGCCGTGCGGGCCGACGGCTACCGGCGCGACCGGGACGTCTTCGCCCCCGGGGTGAGCATCGAGGACGACCTCGCGGTGCTGGTCTCCTACCGGGGCGGGGCGAGCATGACGTACCACCTGACCGCCTACGCGCCATGGGAGGGCTACCGGGTCATGTTCAACGGCAGCCGCGGCCGCCTGGAGCTGGAGGTGGTCGAGAGCGACCACGTGGCACCGGACTCGGCCGCCGCCGTGAAGGGCTTCGGCACGCCCACCGAGCGCGGGAAGGTCTCGCTGCGGGTCCACCCGTACTGGGCGCCGCCGCGCGAGATCGAGGTCAGCGACCACCGGCGTAAGGGCCACGGCGGCGCCGACGCCCGCATGCTCGCCGCCCTGCTCGACCCGGACGCCCCCGAGGACCCGCTGGGCCGTGGCGCCGGCGCCGCCGACGGCGCCCGCGCCCTGCTCGTCGGGCTCGCCGCCAACGAGTCCATCGCCACCGGCCGGCCCATCCGCACCGACGACCTGAACCTTGGACGCACCTATGCATGAAGACCAGCTCCTCCCCGCCGAACCGGGGGTCCGCGCCATCGCGCGCGAGCTCTACCGGCACGCCAAGGACCTCCCGCTGATCAGCCCGCACGGGCACGTCGACCCGGCGATCCTGGCCGACGACCGCCCGTTCCCCGACCCGGCCCGGCTCATCGTCGTGCCCGACCACTACGTGACCCGGATGCTGGGCAGCCAGGGCATCCCACCGGCCCGGCTGGGCGTGCCGGCGCTGGACGGCACCGAGGTGGAGACCGACGGCCGCGCCATCTGGCGGCTGCTGGCCGAGCACTGGCACCTCTTGCGGGGCACCCCGTCGCGGCTGTGGACCGAGCGCGTGCTCGCCGAGGTCTTCGAGGTGCCGGTGGCGCTCGGCCCGCGCACCGCCGACGAGGTCTACGACGCCGTCGCCGCCCGGCTGGCCGATCCCGGATTCCGGCCGCGGGCGCTCTTCGAGCGGTTCAACCTCGAGGTGCTGGCCACCACCGAGTCGCCGCTGTCCGACCTCGAGGCGCACGCCAAGCTGGCCGCCGACGGCTGGGGCGGCCCGGGCGGGCGGGTCATCACCACGTTCCGCCCGGACGACCTCGTCGACCTCGACTGGCCCGGCTGGGCCGAGCGGGTCGCGCGGCTGGGCGCCGGCACGTACGCCGAGTTCCTCACCCGCCTGCGCGAGCGCCGCGCCGCCTTCATCGCCGCCGGCGCCACCTCCAGCGACCACGGCCACGCGAGCGCGGCCACCCTGGCCCTCGGCCCGGCGGAGGCGTCCGCGCTGTTCGACCGGGCGCTGCGCGGGCGGGCCGAGGCCGGCGACGCCGAGCGGTTCCGCGCACACATGCTGGTCGAGTTCGCCCGCATGTCCGTCGAGGACGGGCTCGTCATGCAGCTGCACCCCGGCGCCGTGCGCAACCACAACGCGGCGCTGCACGCCCGGCACGGCCGCGACGTGGGCGGCGACATCCCCGGCCCGACCGAGTACGTGCGCGCGCTCAAGCCGCTGCTCGACGCGTTCGGCACCGACCCGCGGTTCCGGCTGGTGCTGTACACCCTGGACGAGACCACGTTCACGCGGGAGCTGGCGCCGATCGCGGGCGGGTATCCGGCGGTCTTCCTCGGCGCGCCCTGGTGGTTCCTGGACAGCCCCGAGGGGTTGCGCCGCTTCCGGGAGGCGGTCACCGAGACGGCCGGCTTCTACAACACGGCCGGGTTCGTCGACGACACCCGCGCGTTCTGCTCGATCCCGGTCCGCCACGACGTGGCCCGGCGCGTCGACGCCGGGTTCCTCGCCCGGCTGGTCGCCGAGCACCGGCTGCCGCTCGACGAGGCCGCCGAGACCATCGCCGACCTCGCCTACCACCTGCCCCGGCGCGTCTTCCAGCGCACTGTCCACAATGGAGTTTCGGCGTGAGTGTCATCACCGGCCTGACCGTCCACGACGTGCGGTTCCCGACGGCCGCGGCCGGCGACGGCTCCGACGCCATCAACCGCGGCGACTACTCGGCCACCTACGTCGTGGTCGAGGACGCCGGCGGGGCCCGCGGCTACGGCCTCACCTTCACCAACGGCCGCGGCAACGAGCTCACCTGTGCCGCCGTCGAGGCGCTCGGCCACCACGTCGTCGGGCACGAGGCCGAGGCGCTGTGCACCGCCGAGGGGGCCCGCACGCTCACCGCCGACGTGCAGCTGCGCTGGCTCGGTCCGGAGAAGGGGGTCATCCACATGGCGGCGGGCGCGCTGCTCAACGCCGTGTGGGACCTGCGGGCCCGGCGGGCCGGCGCGCCGATGTGGCGGCTGCTGGCCGAGCTGCCGACCGCGGACCTCGTGGCCGCCGTCGACTTCCGGCACATCGCCGACGCGCTCACCCCCGCCGAGGCGGCCGCAATCCTGGACGCGGGGCTGGAGGGCTACGCCGGACGCCTCGAACGGGCGCGGCTGGAGGGCTTCCCGGCGTACACCACCTCCGTGGGCTGGCTGGGCTACGACGACGAGAAGGTCCGCGCGCTCACCCGGGCCGCGGTCAAGGACGGCTGGACCGCGGTGAAGATGAAGGTCGGCGGCCCGATCGGCGACGACGTGCGCCGGGCCGGGATCATCCGGTCCGAGATCGGCCCGGGCGCGCTGCTCATGATGGACGCCAACCAGGTCTGGGACGTCGGCGAGGCGATCGCCAACATGGAGCGGCTGGTCGCCTTCGACCCGTACTGGATCGAGGAGCCCACCCACGCCGACGACGTCCTCGGCCACGCCGCGATCCAGCGGGCGCTGGGCGATCGGTGCCGGGTCGCCACCGGCGAGGTCGGGGCCAACCGGGTCATCTTCAAGCAGCTGCTGCAGGCCGGCGCGATCGGCGTCATGCAGGTCGACGCCTGCCGGGTCGCGGGCGTGGGCGAGGTGCTGGCCGAGCTGCTGCTGGCGGCGAAGTTCGGCGTGGCGGTGTGCCCGCACGCCGGCGGGGTGGGGCTGTGCGAGTACGTGCAGCACCTGTCCTTCTTCGACTATCTGCGGGTGTCGCGGTCGATGCGGGGGCGGATGATCGAGTACGTGGACCATCTGCACGAGCACTTCACCGATCCGGTCCGCGTGACCGGCGGACGCTACCGGCTGCCCGAGCGGCCCGGCTACAGCGTCGAGCTGCGCCCGGAGTCCGTGGCGCACTACGCCTTCCCGGCGGGGCCCGCATGGAGCGCCTGAGCCTTCGCGCCCTCGGCGGCCTCGAGCATCGCCCGGCGATCCGGCGCGGGGACGCGGGCGTCGGCATCCTGCACCTCGGGCTCGGCGCGTTCCACCGGGCCCACCAGGCCGTGTTCACCGAGGACGCGATCGCCAAGGGCGGCGGCGACTGGGCCATCGCCGCCGTCGCGCCCCGCTCCCGGGCGGTGCTCGACCCGCTGCTGGAGCAGGACCTGCTGTACAGCGTCCTCACCATCGACGCCGAGGGCGTGCGCCCGCGCGTGCTCGGCGTGCACGCGGCCGCCCTGCACGCCGCGAGCGACCCGGCCGCCGTCGAGGCGCGCCTGGCCGACCCCGCCGTGCGGATCGTGACGCTCACCGTCACCGAGAAGGCCTACCGCCCCGGCTCGGAGGTGCTCCGGCTGCTGCTGCGCGGGCTGCGGGCCCGGGGCGGCGCGCCGCTGGCCCTGGTCAGCTGCGACAACCTGCCCGGCAACGGGCACCGGCTGCGCGAGCTGGTCGCCGCCGAGCTGGGCGCCTGCGAGGGGTTGGGCTTTCCCTGCACGATGGTCGACCGGATCGTGCCGGCCAGCACCGAGGGCACCTACGCCACCGCGCAGGCCGCGCTCGGGGTCGTCGACCGGGCCGCGGTGGCCGCCGAGCCGTTCAGCCAGTGGGTCATCGAGGACGACTTCCCCGCGGGGCGTCCGGCGTGGGACCTCGCCGGTGCGGTGCTCACCGCCGACGTCGCCCCGTGGGAGCGGCTCAAGCTGCGGATGCTCAACGGGGTCCACTCGGCGCTGGCGTACCTCGGCGCCCTGGCCGGCGCGCCCACCATCGACCGGGCGCTCGCCCTGCCCGGGATGCGCGCGGCGATGGAGCGGCTCATCCGCACCGACATCGCGCCGACGCTGCGCCCGCCGGACGGGGTCTCCATCGAGGCGTACGGCGAGCGCGTCCTCGAGCGCTTCGCCAACCCGGCCCTTCGCCACCGCACGCTGCAGGTGGCCATGGACGGCTCGCAGAAGCTCCCGCAGCGGCTGCTCGGCACCATCGCGGACCGGCGGGCGGCGGGGGCCGTCCCGCGGTACGCCACCCTCGTCCTCGCCGCCTGGATCCGCTTCGTGCGCGGCGAGGCCGACGACGGCACCCCGCTGCCGCTGGAGGACCCGCTCGCCGACCGGCTGCGGGCCGCCCGCTCGCCGCTGGAGCTCGACGCCGTCTTCCCGCCCGGCTTCGCCGACGACGCCGAGCTGCGCGCCGCCCTGGACGAGTGGGGCCGCGCCCTCGACCGCCACGGCGTCGCCGGCACCCTGGAGGCGCTGTGACGACCACGGTCGCGCTGATCGGCGCGGCGGGCCACGGCGCCTGGCACCTGCGGGCCATCGAGGGCCTCGGCCCGCGGGTCCGGCTGGTCGCCACCTGCGACGTGCAGCCCGGCTTCGACTACGCCGACCACCGGGCCATGCTGCGCGAGCGGCGGCCCGACGTCGTGGTGGTCTGCACCCCGCCGCACACCCACCTGCCGATCGCGCTGGACGTCCTCGAGGCCGGGGCCGACCTGCTGCTGGAGAAGCCGCCGGTGCTCTCGCTGGCCGACCACCGCACCCTCGCCGCGGCCGCCGCCGGGCGGGCCGTGCAGGTGGGCTTCCAGGCCCTCGGCTCGCCCACCCTGGCCGCGCTGCCCGAGCGGGTCGGCGAGGTCACCGTGGTCTCGGTCGCCGGGGCGTGGTGGCGGCCGGACGCCTACTGGGCGCGCTCCTCCTGGGCCGGGCGCCGCGGGCGGGACGGCGCGCTCGTGAACCCCTTCGCCCACGCGCTCATGCAGGCCCTGGCCATCACCGGGATGCGTCCACCGTGGACGCTCAGTCTCGACCGGTACCGCACCCGCGCCGCCGTCGAGGTGGAGGACACGGCCACGCTGCGCCTCACCGCGCCCGACGGCCGGGGCGTGTTCGTGGCCGTCACCCTGTGCGCGAGCGAGTACGTGGCCGGCGACATCGCCGTCACCGGCACGCTCGGCGCCGCGACCGTCGGCTACACCCAGGACACCCTCGACGGCGAGGTCCTGCCCGGCCGGGCGGGCCTGCTGGAGAACCTGCTCGACCACCGCGACCGCGGCGAGCTGCTGCTGGTCCCGCTGGAGCGGACCGAACCCTTCACCGCCCTGGCCGAGGCGATCCTGGCCGAGGACCCGCCGGCGCTGCTCGCACCCGGACGGCTGGCCCGGCGCCCCGACGGCGTCGAGATCCCCGGCGCGGCCGAGCTGGTCCGCCGGGCCGCGGCCGAGCGCGCCCACTTCCGCGAGATCGGAGCCTTCGCATGAGGAAACTGTCAGTCGCCGACCTGCCCGACGGCGGCACCCCGGCCACCCTCGCCGCGATCGGCGGCGGCTGGGGGCCGGTGCGGCGGGGCGGCATCAGCCGGTACGACGCGCCCGGGCACCGCACCCATGCCGAGTCGGACGTCCACGTGCACGACGTGCCCGAGATCTTCACGATCGTGCAGGGCGCCGGCGTGCTGGAGCTCGACGGGGCGCCCGGGCCGCGCTTCGCCGCCGGGGACATCCTCGTCATCGAGCCCGGCGAGAACCACCACCTGATCAGCGACGGGGACGTGCCGCTGGTCTTCACCTGGATGCACCTGTCGGCCCCGGCGGACTGACCCGGGCCGCCGAAATCGTTCGCTGACCGGCGGGCCCGCGCCATACGCTCGGGGCATGCGACCGGTGCAGGACGTCGTCTCCCGGATCCGGTACGACGCCAGGTTGGACGCCGCCCGGTTCGTCATCGGCTACGAGGACCGCGGCGCCGGGCTGCGGGAGACGCCGCTGCTCGCCTTCGTCGGGGGCGGGGACGTGCCGTGGCACCGGGTCCAGTACGTCAAGGCCGGCCAGGTCGTCGTCTGGGACCGCCGGACCAGGGTCGACCTCGTCTTCGACGCCGCCGTCGACCTCGGCGCGCTGGGCGAGCCCGAGGCCCGCTCCCCGCGCCGGCCGTCCGGGCGGGCCGTCTCGGCCTTCGGGGCGGCCGACTGCCTGCGCTTCGACCCGGTGGCGGGGGAGTGGGGGCCGGCCGGGCCGCCCGCGCCGGTGCACGCCGACGTGGTGCAGGTGGCCACGTTCAACGTCCTCTCCGACGCCTACGACCGCGAGCTGACCTATCCCGAGCTGCGCCGGCCCGCCTGCGTCGAGCTGCTCGCCGGCCTCGGCGCCGACGTGGTCGCGCTGCACGAGGTCACCCACGAGCTGTGGGCGGCGCTGCTGGACGCGCCGTGGGTGCGCGCCGGCTACTGCGTCTCGGCCGGCCCGGACGCCGAAATCGGCTACGGCACCACGCTGATCTCGCGCTGGCCGCTTGCCCTGGAGGTGCACCGGCTGTCGGCGTACAAGCGGCTCGTCCTCGGGCACACCGTGCTCAACGGGCGGCGCACCGGCTTCGTGGCCGCGCACCTGACCAGCGACCACACCGAGGGGGCGGAGCAGCGGCGCGAGCACCAGCTGCGGGTCGTCGAGGAGCGGCTCGGGCGCGGGGACCTGGAGGCCGCGGTGCTGCTCACCGACCTCAACGCCGGGGACGAGGCGGCGCCGTCGGTGCCCGGCTACGTGGACGCGTGGCGGGCCCTGCACCCGCACGAGGCCGGCTTCACCTTCGACCCCGCCGCGAACCCGCTCGCCGCCGTCGCCTCGCGGACCGGCCGGGCCGGCCGGCTCGACCGCGTCCTCGTCCGCGGGCCGCTGACCCCGGTGGTGGCCGAGCGCTTCGCCGACCGGCCCTTCGACGGCTCCTCGAAGTACGTCTCGGACCATTTCGGCGTCACGGCGCTGCTGCAGCCGGCGGTCTCGACCGTCGACGCGCTGCCCGTGCACACCTCGGCGCTGGTGATCCGGCCGCCGGAGCGGGTGTGGCCGGCGATCCAGGCGGTGCGGCGGGTCCACGACCCGTCGTACCGGCGCTGGATGCCGCACATCAACCTCGTCTACGGCTTCGTGCCGGAGGCCGACTTCGAGGAGGCCGCGCGGGTGGCCGCGGCGGCGGTCGAGGGCTTCGGGCCGATCCGCGTCCGGCTCGCCCGGGCGCGCACCTTCCGGCACCGGGCCAGCACGACCGTCTGGCTGGAGCCGGAGGTCACGCCGCCGGGCGCGCTGCACCGGCTGCAGGCGGCGCTGGCCGAGCGCTTCCCCACCTGCCGGGAGCGGGAGGGCTTCACCCCGCACCTCAGCGTGGCCAAGCTGACCGGCGCCGCGACGCTGCGGCTCGACGACTGGGAGCCCGTCGAGTTCACGGTCACCGCGGTGGACCTCATCAGCCGCCGGGGCGGCGAGCCCTTCGCGGTGCGCCGCACGGTCCCCTTCGCCACCGGCCACGACGCGGCCCGGGCGCTGGTCGAGGACGCCTGCGCCGCGCTCGCGCCCGGCTCCCGCGTCCACGTGGTCGGCTCCGTCCGGCTGGGCGTCGCCACCGAGTCCACGGACCTCGACCTGGTGTGGGCCTCGCCCGCGTCGGGGCTGTCCGAGCTGGCCGGGCTGCTGCCCGGGGCGCGGCTGGCCGGCGCCGTCGTTCCCGTGCTGCGGGCGAGCGTGGCCGGGGTCAGCGTCGACGTGCAGCACGTGGCCGTCGACCGGCTCGACCCGGCCGATCCCCGGCTGGACGACGCCGGGCGGCGGGCCGTCCTCGCCGTCGTGGACGCCGACGCGCTGCTGGAGGGCCTGGACCCGGCCGCGTTCCGGGCGCTGCTGGGCGAGGTCCGCGCATGGGCCCGCGAGCGGGAGCTGGACGGCGCCGCCTGGGGCCTGGTCGGCGGCTTCAGCTGGGCCGTGCTCACCGCCGAGGCCATGCGCCACAGCGCGCGCGACCTCGACGGCTTCCTGCGCCACTGCGCCGGGCACCCGCGCCGCCCGCGCTCGGGGGACCGGCACGCCTACTGGCCGGTGTACTCCCCGACGCCGCCGGGCGTGAACACGACCCGCACGATGACCCGCTCGACGGCCGCGCTCGTCGAGGCCGCGCTGCACGGCCGCCCGGGGCCCGGCCCGCACGGGCGGGTCGTCGAGCTGGGCGGCGGCGACGACCTCGACGGCCGCGTGCTCGGGCTGGTCCTCGCGCTCGAGGACGCGGGCGCCACGGTCCGGCCCTACCCGCGCCGCCGCGCCCTCGGCATCGACGGCGGCGACCCGGCGGCCATCGACACGGCCCTGGCCGCCGCGGGTGAGGCGGCACCTCCGAACGGGTGACCGGGTGAAACTTTCCTCATCTCGTGGGAGTTAGTCCGAACGTGCACGAATGTCCCCGGTAGAGCTGAATAATCCCAGCTCGGGGGAAACGCACTGGTGAAGTGTCGTGACGATGTCCTTATGTCGCGTTGACGCGATATGGGGGGAATTGGTCAGATACCCCCTCTTGATCGCATTCAAGGGATCGCATTCAAGGTTCGAAGGGGTGCCGACACTTGCGCCTGTACAGATTGCTCATCGGCGGGATCCTGGCGGCCGTCGTCTCCGCGCTGTTGCCCAGCGTGACGGCGTACGCGATCGGCGCCAACCTCATCGGTAACCCTTCGGCCGAGACGGCTCAGGGGTCCGGGCCGGCCAGCTGGACCTTCGACAAGTGGGGCACCAACCAGGCCACGTCGAGCTGGAAGTCCGGCGGCAAGGACGGCCAGAAGAGCCTGGCCGTCACCATGACCTCGCGCACCTCCGGCGACGCCAAGTGGATGTCCGCGCCCGTCACGGTGAAGCCGAACACGAAGTACGTGGTCTCGGACTGGTACATCAGCGACGTGACCACGACCCTGGAGGTCGTCTACACCACCGCCGCGGGCAAGCAGACCTTCGTCTGGCTGGCCGACGCCGCCGTCTCCAGCGGCTGGAAGCAGCTGTCGGTCGAGTTCACCACGCCGGCCAACGCGGTCAAGGCGTCCGTCTACCACGTGCTGGCCAAGAAGGGCAGCCTGCAGACCGACCTGTACTTCCTGGCCGAGTCCGGCGCGTCCGACCCGACGCCGACGCCGACCTCGGTGGCGCTCACCGCCCCGGCCGGCGGCGCGACGGTCAGCGGCACCCAGCAGATCGCGGCCACCGCCAGCGCCGACGTGATCGGCGTGAAGTTCGCCGTCGACGGCGTCGACCTCGGCGCCGAGGACACCACCGCGCCGTTCACGGCCAGCTGGGACACGACGAAGGCGACCAACGCCGCGCACACCGTGACGGCCACCGCCCGCACCGCGACCAGCGCCGCCGCGGCCACCACCAAGGTCACCGTGACCGTGAACAACTCGACGGGCACCACGCCGCCGCCGGCCACGCCCGGAAACCTGATCGCCAACCCGTCGGTCGAGACCGCGAACGGGACCGCGCCGTCCGGGTGGACGAGCTCGGCCTGGGGCACCAACACCACGACGTTCAGCTACCTCACCACCGGGCGCACCGGCAGCCGCAGCGTGAAGACGCAGATCACGAAGTACACCAGCGGGGACGCCAAGTGGAGCCCCGCCGCGGTCGCCGTCACGCCGGGCAAGACGTACCAGTACAGCAACTACTACCAGTCCAACGTGGACAGCGAGGTCGACGTCGAGGTCACCATGGCCGACGGCTCGGCGCAGTACGCCTACCTGGCCAGCGCCCCGGCGTCGTCGAGCTGGGCGAAGGTGAGCGCGCAGTACACCGTCCCGGCCGGCGCCAAGAAGATCACCGTCTTCCAGGTCCTGGCCAAGGTCGGCTGGATCACCGCCGACGACTTCTCCCTCGCCGAGTACACCCCGGCGCAGCTCAGCCGCGCACTGGTCAGCCTCACGTTCGACGACGGGTGGCTCTCGCAGTACACCGCGGGCGTGCCGCTGCTGGACAAATACCACATGGACGCCACGTACTACCTGCTCACCAGTACCGTCGACTACCCGGACTACATGACCAAGGCGCAAATGGGCGACCTGGCCAACCACGGCATCGAGATCGCCTCGCACACCGTCGACCATCCGCACCTGCCGACGCTGACCGCGGCGAAGGTCGACAGCGAGCTCAAGGACAGCCAGGCCACGCTGCGGCAGTGGTACGGGCCGACCGTGGCCAAGAACTTCGCCACGCCCTACGGCGAGTACAACGCCACCGTGCTGAGCACCAGCAAGAAGTACTACCGCTCGCACCGCTCCACGGACGAGGGCTACAACACCAAGGACAGCACCGACGTCAACAACATCAAGGTGCAGAACATCCTGAACACCACGACGCCGGCCCAGGTCGGCCAGTGGATCGACCAGGCTATCCGGGACAAGAGCTGGCTGGTGCTGGTGTACCACGAGGTCTCCGCCTCCGCCGAGGACCCGACCTACGCCGTCACCCCGGCCAACCTCGAGGCCGAGCTGAAGCTGATCCAGCAGAAGGGCATCGCGGTGCGCACGGTCGATCAGGCGCTCGACGAGGTCGTGCCGCAGCTGGCCTAACATGGGACGCGTGGGGTGGATCACCAAGGACCTGGCACAGTTCCTGTTCGGCCGGGATCCGGCGGTCCACCCCAAGACGCGCCTGGGCCGCGCGCTGCCCACCATCGGCGTCCTCGTCGGCTTCCTGCTGGGGGTCGCGGCCTACCAGTACTACCTCGGCAACGCCACCCGCGGCGGCCAGGTCTGGTACGTCCTGTGCTCCGTCCTCATCGGCCTGTCGATCGCGCTGGTCGCCTCCCGGCCGCTGCTGGCCTGGCGGCTGGCGTTTCTCACGGCGATCCTCGCCAGCCTGCGGGTACACCTGCACCAGGGCACGCCCTGGACGTTCCAGCCGGTGCAGATCCTGAGCTACCCGCTGATCCTCTTCGTGGTGGCGGTCCGGCACCGCCGCGGCGTGGTGATCTGGGCCGGCGTGTCGGCGGTGCTGCTCATCCTGTCCTACGTCCAGCCGCAGAACATCGCGGGCCTGATGCTGGCCCTGCTGGCGGTGCTGGTCGTCGGCGACCAGATCCGGCGCCGCCGCGAGGTCCAGCGCGCGCTGGCCGAGGAGGAGGAGCGCACCGAGCTCGCCCAGGCCCGCCAGGCGGTGGTCGAGCAGCGCAACCGCATCGCCCGCGAGATGCACGACGTGGTGGCCCACCACATGTCGCTGATCGCCGTGCGGGCCGAGACCGCCGTCTACCGCATCGAGGGCGTGCCGCCGGCCGTCGCCGAGGAGCTCCAGGCCATCGCCGGCACGTCACGGGAGGCCCTCACCGAGATGCGGCGCCTGCTCGGCGTGCTGCGCGACGACTCCGTCCCGCTGACCGAGCCCCAGCCGACCCTCGACGAGCTGGCCGGGCTGGTCCGCGAGGCCCGGGAGGCCGGTGTGCCGGTCGAGTTCGCGCCGCTGCCCGGCGTCGAGGTGCCCCCGGGGGTCGGCCTGGCCGCCTTCCGCATCGTGCAGGAGGCCCTGAGCAACGCCCGCCGCCACGCCGCGGGCTCGCCCGTCACGATCCGGCTGTCGCGCGACGAGTCGGACCTGACCGTCTTCGTGCGCAACGAGCTGACGAACGGCGGGCCGCATTCGGACGCCAAGGGTCACGGCCTGCTCGGCATGCGCGAGCGGGCCGCCGCCGTCGGCGGGACCCTGACCGCCGGGCCCGTCGAGGACCGCGGATACGAGGTCGTCGCCACGCTGCCGCTGAACGGAGACGCATGATCAAGATCCTGATCGTGGACGACCAGGCGATGGTCCGGCAGGGCTTCGCCGCGCTGCTGGCCGCCCAGCCCGACTTCACCGTGGTCGGCGATGCCGACAACGGCGAGCAGGGCGTGGCGCTGGCCCGCGAGCGCGCCCCCGACGTGGTGCTCATGGACATCCGTATGCCGGTGCTGGACGGCCTGGAGGCGACCCGCCGCCTGCTCGGCGGGGCCCCCGGCCTGCACCGGCCCCGCGTGCTCATGCTCACCACCTTCGACCTCGACGACTACGTGTTCGAGGCGCTGCGGGCCGGGGCGTCGGGCTTCCTGCTCAAGGACGCGCCCGCGGCCGAACTGGTCAACGCGGTGCGGGTGGTGGCGGCCGGCGACGGGCTGCTGGCGCCGTCGGTCACCCGCAAGCTCATCGAGCAGTTCGCCGCCCGCCCGCGCCAGGTCACGCACCGCCCGGCCAAGCTGCGCGACCTGACCCCGCGGGAGGTCGAGGTGCTGCGGCTCATCGCCCGCGGCCAGTCCAACGCGGAGATCGCCGAGACGCTGGTCGTCGCCGAGCAGACGGTGAAGACCCACGTGAGCCGGGTGCTACAGAAGCTCGACCTGCGCGACCGGGCCCAGGCCGTCGTGTTCGCCTACGAGACGGGCGTGGTCAACGCCGGGGAGTCGTAGTAGCTCCCCGGTGCTACATCGGCATGGCTCCGCGGAGTGACGCCCCGGGGCGGGGCGCCTTCCTACGATCCGCGCATGTACTCCGTTGAGACGCTCATCGACTGGTACCGCGGGCACGCCGCCGACCTGCGGGCCGCCCGCGAGGAGCAGCGGGAGCTGCTGGCCCAGCGCCCGATGCGCCCCAAGCTCGACGACATCGAGGCCGAGATCGCCTACCTGACCGTGCGGGCGCTGCGCCCGCGGGTGGTGGTCGAGATCGGGGCGTACCACGGCTGGTCCACGTCGTGGCTGCTGCGGGCCCTGCGCGACAACGGCGACGGGGTGCTGCACAGCTACGACCGCATCGGCGCGGCCGCCGCGAACCTGCCCGACGAGCTGACCCGGACCCGCTGGCGGTTCACCCGCGGCGACGTGCGCGCCGCCGAGCTGCCCGCCGATCCGGGGTTCGTGCTGGTCGACGCCCGGCACACGGCCGGCTTCGCCCGCTGGTACACCGCCGGCCTGCTGGAGCGGCTGCGGCCCGGGGCCGCGGTCGCCGTGCACGACGTCTTCCACGGCAGGCGCCCGTGGCCGGGCAGCGAGGGCGCGGTGCTGCTGCGCTGGCTGCGCGGCAAGGGCCTCGCGTACCTGACGGCGTCCCGGCGCGGCGACCCCGACCTGCACGACCACCTGCTGAGCCTGAAGCGGCGCCTGCGCATGTCGGCCGCCGTGCACCGCCACTCGTGCGACCCGATGCTCTTCTTCGGTACCGCAGGACTACGCTGCTCTTCCTCGTCTTCCTCGTCTTCCTCGGTACCGCAGGACTACGCGCATGACGGCTCCGCGGTATGACGAGTGGCACCCGGCCCCGTTCCTACCTTGCCCGGCATGCGAACGCTCCTGCTGCTTCCCCTCGCCGCCGCCGTCCTGACCGTCTTCGGCCCCACTCACCCGGCGCACGCCGAGCCGCCGCTGCCGATCCAGAGCGCGCGGTACGCCGACGGCCTGGCCCTGGAGGTCGTGGGCGACCCGTACCGCGCGGAGACGGTGGTCGTGCTCGTGCCCGGCGTGAACACCACCGCGGCCAACTTCGACCACGGCCTCGGCGGCGTCGAGCGCCGGGCCCCGGTGTACCAGGCGCGCTCGCTGGCCGCCGAGATCGCCGCGCTCGGCGGCACCGACGCGGCCGGGAAGGTCGCGGTCGTGGCCTGGCTCGGCTACCACCCGCCGTCGGGCGTCGGCCTCAGCGCGGCCCGGGAGGACCTGGCCGCGGCCGGCGCGGCGGCGCTGCGCGAGTTCGTCGGGCGGCTGCCCGGCCGGCGCATCGTCCTTGTCGGGCACAGCTACGGCTCCACCGTCGTCGGCCTCGCCGCGCCCGGGCTGGACGGGCGGGTCACCGACATCGTGGCGCTCGGCAGCCCCGGCATGGGCGTGGACTCGGCCCGGGACCTGCACACCGCCGCGCACGTGTGGGCCGGCACCGCGGCCGGCGACTGGACCCGGCGCATCCCCGGCGTGCGGGTGGCCGGCGCCGGCCACGGCGCGCACACCTACGACCCCGCGTTCGGCGCCGAGGCCCTGCCGGTCGGCGGGGTCGACGGCCACGACGGGTACTTCGTGCCCGGCACCGAGAGCCTGCGCGCCCTGGCCGGGATTGCCCTGGGCACGTCCGCCGCTCAGCGCTTGTAACCTCCTGGCGGTTGGAGTGCCTCTATCATGCCCCTCGATGTCCGATCGCGCCGTCTATGCTCCTGCGCATGACCGACTTCGACGTGCTGGTCCTGGGCGGCGTCGGCGTGGACACCATCGTCCGCGTGCCCGAGCTGCGCATCCCGTCCGGTGACTACATGCCCGTCTACGACGTCGGGGACTACGTCGGCCACTCGGGCAACGGCGTGGCGCTGGGCTTCACCGCCCTGGGCCTGCGCACCAAGTTCACCGCGCTCGTCGGCGACGACCCGCAGGGCGCGCTGATCCGGGCCCGCTACGCCGCCGCCGGCCTGGACTTCACGGCCTGCCCGGCCCCGAACGGCACCCCGCGCAGCGTCAACCTGGTCGACGCGGCCGGCCGCCGCTTCTCCTTCTTCGACGGCCGCCACCCGGACGGCACGCTCATGCCGGAGGACTCCTACCTGCCGCTGGTCGAGCGGGCCGCGCACGTGCACGTCGTGACCACGCAGACCCCGGCCGTCTGGGCGGCCGCCCGCGAGCTGGGCATCTCCACCTCGACCGACATCCACGCCTGGGACGGCGCCGACGAGTGGGGCTGGTCCCTGGCCGGCCAGGCCGACGTGGTCTTCGTGTCCTCGGCCCGGGCCCCCGACCGCATCGATGACATCATGCGCCGGATCGTCGCCGAGGGCCGCGCGTCGATCGTGGTCGCCACCGAGGGTGAGGCCGGCAGCCGCGTGCTGGCCCGCGGAGGCGAGGACGTGCTGCGCTTCCCGATCGCGAGCCCGGAGCGGCCGGTCGTGGACAGCAACGGCGCCGGCGACGCGTACAGCACCGCGTTCATGAGCCGGTGGCTGCGCGGCCGCCCGCTGGCGGAGTGTGCCCTGGCCGGCGCGGTCTCCGGCGCCTTCGCCTGTGGCGCCGCCGGCACCCACGAGGAGCTCATCACGGAGTCCCAGCTGGCCGCCGCCGTCGACCGCGCCACGCGCTAGCCATGGAGGAGCCCGAGCTTCTCAGCCCGCGGTACCGCATCTGCGTGACCGAGCCGGGCGGTGGGCAACGGCCGGCCGACGAGTCCTGGTGGGCCGGGCGACCGGTGCACGACGACCTCGACTCGTGGCTGGGCGCCCACCTGCGCGCGCCCGGGTCGGCCGAGCGGCCGCTGCTGCTGATCGGCCACCCCGGCGCCGGCAAGACGCTGGTGGTCGAGGCGCTCGCCGGCCGGATGCCGGCCGCCCGGCTCTCGCCGCCGCGCCTGCCGGTCGACGGCGCCGGCACCGCCGGGGTCCTCCTCGTCGACGGGCTCCACGAGCCGCTCCAGGAGGACCCGGCGCGCTGGGCCGGCTACCTCTTCGAGGTGGCCCGGTTCCAGGCCGGGGAGGCGAGCGAGGGGCGGCCCACGGCCGTCGTCGTCGCCTGCCGGACCATCGCCGTGGAGCGCCTCGCCATCCCGGACGGCACCACCGTGGTCAAGCTGGAGGACTTCGACGACGACCAGGTGGCGGCCTGGCTCGCCGCCTGGCACGCGGCCAACGCCGAGGCGATCGCGGCCGGGACGGTGCGCCCGCTGACCCCGGCCGCCGCCCTGCGCCGCCCGGAGCTGGCCCGCCGGCCGCTGCTGCTGTCCCTGCTCGCGCGGTACACCGCCGACCCACGGCGGCCCGCGCCGGACGACGAAGCGGCCACGGGCCGGGTGTACGGCAACGTCCTCGGCGCCCTGCTGGAGCGCGAGCCCGCCGAGCAGGGCCACGTCCTGCGGGTCGCGGCGCTCGGCCTGTTCAACCGCGGCCGCCCGGGCGTGACGGAGACCGAGCTCGCGGAGGACCTGGCCGCCCTGCGCGTGGCCGGGCCGGGGCAACGCCACCCGTTCGCCGACTTCCTCTTCACCCGCGTCCCCGGCCCGCACGGCTACGGGTTCCTGGCCGACGGCTTCGGCGACTACCTGGTCGCCCAGGTCGTCGTCGACGCGCTGGCGGAGGCGGCGTTCGCGGCGTTCGGCCGGCCGCACGCGCACGGCTTCGCCGACGACGGCCTGACCCGGGCGCTGCTGAGCCACCGGCCGCTCGCCACGCGCCCGGCGGTGCTGGCCTTCGCCCGCGACCTGTACGCCACGCTTGCCGAGCCGGAGCGCGACAACATCCCGCACCTGCTGGACAACCTGATGTCCGCCCACCGGTTCCGCCGCCCGAGCCTCCCCTACGACCGCTACCGGCCGCGGCCGGGCAACAACGTGCGGGAGCTCGCGGTGTACTCGGCCAACCTGGTCCTGCTGCGGGTCGCGTTCGCCGGCGGCGCCGAGGTGCCGCTGCGGCGCCTGTTCTACAGCCCGCACGGCAGCCCAGCCGAGGAGTGGGCGGGCACGCTCGACCTGTGGCGGGCGGCGCTGGACCCCGACGACTGGCGGGCCACGGCGGCCGCCGTCCGGCGGGTCGGCGACGCCGTGGTCGCGGACGGCCACCCCGACCCGCGTGAGGATGCCGGGGCGGCCACGGTCTTCCTGTCGTACTGCCGCGAGGACGAGGCCGCCGTCGAGCGGATCTACCAGGCCCTCGGCCGGCGCGGCCTCAAGGTGTGGAAGGACACCCACGACCTGCTCCCCGGCGTGGACTGGGAGCGCAAGATCCGCCGGGCCCTGTCGGAGTACGAGTTCGCGGTCATCTGCCTGTCCCGCACCGCCGTGGCCAAGCGCGGCTTCTTCCAGGTCGAGCTGAAGGTCGCCGCCCGGATGCAGCAGGAGCGCTCCGAGGACGACGTCTACATCATCCCGGTGCGCATCGACGCCGGGCTGCAGGCCCGCGACCTGCCCAGCGCCCTGACCGGCCTGCACGTCGCCGACCTCGCCGCCGACTGGGACCACGGCATCGAGCAGGTCGTGCGCACCATCGCCGCCCACCGGTAGCCGCGGCCCTGTCGGTTTCCCGCGTCCGCGTTGGCGCCGGCCGTCCCCGCCCGGCATCCTCGGCTGCATGGCGAAGCCCGTCGATTCCGAGACCCCGGATGCCCGCCCGGCCGCGCGGTGGCGCCGGGCGGCGCGGCTCGTTCTCGGCTCGGCCGTCGCCGCCGTCCTGCTGGCCGGCCTGGCCACCGAGGGCTGCATGCAGTGGCTGCGGCTGGAGGCGCGCGGCCACGTCTTCGGCGTCGGTGAGGTGCCGGCCGCCCCGGTCGCCCTGGTCCTGGGCGCGCAGGTGTACGCCGATGGCTCCCCGTCGCCGTTCCTGGCCGCCCGCCTGGAGATCGCCCGCGAGCTCTACGCCGCCGGCAAGGTCCGCGCGATCCTGGTCTCCGGCGACCACGGCCGCTGGGAGTACGACGAGCCCACCGCGATGCTGCGCTGGCTGGTCGAGCACGACGTCCCGGCCGCGAAGGTGGTCCGCGACTACGCGGGCTTCGACACCTACGACTCCTGCGCGCGGGCGGTGCGGGTGTTCGGGGTGCGCAGGGCGATCGTCGTCACCCAGGAGTACCACGTGCGGCGGGCCGTGGCCCTGTGCCGCCGCGTGGGCCTGGACGCCGACGGGGTGGGCGACACGACTGCGGCCCGGTTCCGCGAGCCCTGGGTGACGGGCGCCGTGCGCGAGTACGGTGCCGCCGACAAGGCCGCCTACGACGTCCTGTCCGGCCGCGACCCGGTCTTCCTGGGCCGGCACGAGACGGGCATCGAGGAGGCCCTCGCCGGCTGAGGGGCAGGCGTGCCCGCGCGTCATCTCGGGCAACGCCGTCAACTCGTCCGGACCGGGTGAACCTTCCGGGGCCGGGCGCGCGCGGCCTGAGGCAGGATCGACGGTATGAGTGGACTGTTCGCGGGGCTCGGGATCGAGGGGCCGGTGGTGGCGGCGCCGATGGCCGGCGGGGCGAGCACGCCCGCGCTCGTCGGGGCCGCCGCCCGGGCCGGGGCGCTCGGCTTCCTCGCCGCCGGGTACCGCACCGCCGAGGACCTCGCCGCGCAGGTCAGGGCCGTGCGCGAGGGCGGGGCGGCGGCGTTCGGGGTCAACGTGTTCGCGCCGAATCCGGTGCCGATCGAGGCGGGGGAGCTCCGGCGGTACGCCGAGCGCCTGCGCCCCGAGGGTGAGCCCTACGGGCTGGATCTCGGCCTCGCCGCGCCCGTCGACGACGACGATCACTGGGGCGCCAAGCTCGAGCTGCTGCTGCGGGATCCGGTGCCGGTGGTGTCGTTCACGTTCGGGCTGCCGCCGGGGGACGCGGTCGCGCTGCTGCGCCGGCAGGGGGTGCTCGTGCTGCAGACGGTCACCACCGTGGCGGAGGCGCGGGCGGCGGACGAGGCCGGGGTGGACGGGCTCGTCGTGCAGGCGGCGGCGGCCGGGGCGCACTCGGGGACGTTCACGCCGGAAGTGTGGCCCCGGGAGGTACCGCTGCCGCAGCTCCTGGGGGAAGTGGCGAGCGCGGTGCGGCTGCCGCTGGTCGGGGCCGGGGGAGTGGGGACCGCGGACGACGTGGCGGCGGCGCTCGGGGCCGGTGCGGAGGCGGTCATGGTGGGCACCGCGCTGCTGCGGGCGGACGAGAGCGGTGCGTCGGCCGTGCACAAGGCGGCGCTGGCCGAGCGGTCCACTGTGGACACGATCCTGACCCGGGCGTTCAGCGGGCGGCCGGCGCGGGCCATTCGCAACGGGTTCGTCGAGCGGCACCATGAGGCGGCGCCCGTCGGGTACCCGGCGGTGCATCACCTCACGACGCCGCTGCGCCGGGCGGCGGCCGCGGCCGGGGACGCCGATCGGGTCCACCTGTGGGCCGGCACCGGGTTCCCGCACGCGCGGGCGCGGCCCGCGGGCGAGGTGCTGAGCGGCCTGGCGGCGAAGGCTTAGGCCTAGGAGGCGAGGCCGTGCTCGTAGGCGTAGCGCACGGCCTGGGCGCGGTCGCGGACGCCGGTCTTGGCGAAGAGGCGGTTCACGTGCGACTTGACCGTGACCTCGGTGACGAACAGGCGCCCGGCGATCTCGCGGTTGGACAGGCCCTCGGCGATCAGGGCGAGCACCTCCGCCTCCCGGGCGGTCAGGCCGTCGGGAAGGGGGCCGTCCCCGGCGGCCGGGGCAGGGGCGGGGGCCGGCGGCTGGGCCTGCACGGCGGCGGCCAGGAGGCGCTGCTGCACCTGGGCGTCGAGCACCGACTGGCCGGCCGCGGCGGCGCGCACGGCCTGGGCGATCTGGACCCGGCCGGCGTCCTTGGTGAGGTACCCCAGCGCCCCCGCCTGCAGCGCGGCCAGGATGTGCTCGTCGTCGGCGAACGTGGTCAGCACGACGACGCGGGTCTGCGGGTGCCGGGCGCGGATGAGGCCCGTCGCCTCGACCCCGTCGCGCCGGGGCATGCGCAGGTCCATCAGGACGACGTCCGGGTGCTCGCGGGCCACCAGATCCAGCGCCTGCTCGCCGTCGGCCGCCTCGCCGACTACCTCCACGTCGTCGAGCAGGCCGAGCATCACGGCGAGGCCCTCGCGGACGGCGGTCTGGTCGTCGGCCACGACTACCCGGATCGTCATGCGGGCATCTTCACATCCACCAGCCATCCGCCGCCGCACGGCCCGGCCTCGACGGTGCCGCCGGCGAGCTCCGCCCGCTCGCGCAATCCGGTCAGGCCGTAGCCGGAGGACAGGCCGGTCGTGGGCGGGCCGGCCGGGCCGTGGTTGCGCACGGTCAGCCGGACCGCCTCAGGCAGGTACTCCAGCCGCAGCTCCACGGCGCTGCCGGGCGCGTGCTTGCGCACGTTGGTCAGGGCCTCCTGCGCGCCGCGGAAGAGGGCCAGGCCGGCCTCCGGGGTCAGCTCGCGCGGGTCGCCGTCGACGGCGAACGTCGCCGGGGCGTCCAGGTCGGTGCGGTAGCCGGCGGCGAGCTCGGCGACCAGCTCGGGCAGCGGGACCGGGTCGCCGCGCAGCGCGCTGACCGCCCGGCGCGTCTCGGTGAGGCCGTCGCGGGCCAGGCGGCCGGCCTTGTCCACGATGACGGCGGCGTCGGCCGCGCGGTCGCGCTCCAGCAGCGCGGCGGCGGTCTCCAGCTGCACCGACAGGGCCGACAGCGAGTGGGCCAGCACGTCGTGGATCTCGCGGGCCAGGCGGGCCCGCTCGGCCAGGGCGGCGGTGCGCGCCTGCTCGCCGGCCAGGGCCTTGTCCTGCTCGGCCCGCGCCTCGCGCTCGCGCCGGATGGTGCCGAGCAGCAGGACTACCAGCATGACGCCGGCCCAGATGACGATGGACTCCAGCGGGGTGCCGACCAGCGCGTGGGTGACGATGAGCGCGGCGGTGGCCACGCCGGTCTGGATGGCCGCCTGGATGAGCGGCAGCGAGGCGGTGGCCATCGTCACGGCGGCGAGGGTGTAGGCGGCGCCGTAGCCGCCCGGGCGGGCCGCGGTCATGAAGATGCCGGTCGCCATGCACACGCCGGTGGCCCACGGCTGCAGCCGCGGGCCGAGGCGCAGGGTCATCGCGAGCCAGGCCGCCGCGCCGACGACCACCCCCGCGAGCAGGGCCAGGCCCCGGCCGGTGAGGCCCGGCCGGGGCTCGTCCTGGAAGATCGCGACCGTCAGGATGACCAGGAAGACGAGGCTGCGCAGCTGGCGCCAGCGGGCGATCTGGCGGTCGGTCACCTGGTACACCCGCTCAGTCTGGGGCATCGCCGCGCTGGCCGCGCCGGTGGTCACCGGCCGAGGCCGACGCCCGACCGGGCCGCCTTGCGCGCGCCGCGCGGGGCGAACGGGGCGCCGGTGGCGATCGCCCGGCGGCCGACGATCGCGGCCTCGCCGAGGAAGCTCAGGCCCGCGACCAGGGCCAGGCCGGCGGACAGGACGTCGGAGTCGGCGCCGAGCGCGTGGCCGGCCAGGGACTGGCCGAGGCGCAGGACGATCAGGCCGGCCCAGATCGCGATGGTGAGGAGCGTGTAGCGGTACCACACGTGCCCGTTCTGCACGAAGACCTTCACGGTCAGGCCGCGCACGATGCCGCCGAGGACGGCGAGGAGCGCGCTGACGCCGAGCACCACCCCGTCGGTCACCGCGTGGTGGCCGGCGGCCGAGAAGTCGACCTTCGACAGGGCGAGGCCGCCGAGCACGATCAGGATCAGCGGCGGCGTGACCAGGCGCCGGGCCTCGAGCGGCTCGCCGACGTACCGGCGGATCATGAGCAGGACGATGACGGCGACGACGATCAGCGCGGTGGTGAGGTTCATGCCGCAGACGCTACGGATCGGGCCCTTCCGGCACCCCCACCCACGGGTGGAAACCGGTGCGTCAGCGGGTGGAGATCGACAGCCCGAATGCCTCCAACCCCGCATCGAGCATCGCCTCCTGGGCGGCCGGCGGATACGCCTCCGGGTCGGCGGCGGCCAGCGCGGCGGCGCCCTCCACCATTGACAGCAGGGCGAGCGCCGCCCGGCCGACCCGCTGCAGCGGCCACTTCGGCGCGGCCGCGGTGCTGCGCGCGCTGGAGGCCGCCGCGACCACCCGCGGCTGGGGGCTGCTGCGCCTGGAGACCGGCGTGGAGCAGCCCGACGCCCGCCGTTTCTACGAGCGCGAGGGGTACCGCGAGATCCCGCCGTTCGGCCCGTACGCCGGCTCGCCCCTGTCGGTCTGCTACGAGCGGGTGCTGTCTACTCCAGTGCGCTGACGGCGGCCTCGGCCCGCGCGGTGGCGGGGGCGTGCCCCAGCGCCCGGGCGCGCTCCAGGGCCGCGCGGGCGCAGCCGGCGTCGCCCAGCGCGAGGGCGCGGATGCGGCGCAGGTCGGGCTCGGAGAACCCGCTCTGCCCGGGCAGCCCCAGCTCCAGCGCCGCGCCCGCCACCTCGGCCGCCTCCGCGCGCAGCTCCAGGGCGAGCAGCGCGTCGGCGTAGAGCGCCTCGAGCCGGCCGAAGCGCCGCATCGCCGCGCCCAGGTGCTCCCGGGCGGCGGCCATCCGGGCCAGGCCTTCCGGCGCGCCCAGGCGCACCTCCGCCCAGCCCAGGACCAGACCCGCCAGGCTGCGGTACTCCGCGTGCCCGCCCCGCTCCGCCAGCGCCAGGGTGGCGCGGGAGGCCTCGGCCGCCGCGCCGGGATCGTCGCGGTCCGCGGCCACGACCGCCGCGTAGTGCGCGACGTACATGTCCAGGAACAGCTCGCCGACCCGGGCCGCCCGCTCCCGGGCCGCGCGCAGGTGCGCCTGGGCCGCCTCGTCGTCGCCGAGCAGCCCGGAGGCGATGGCGGCCGGGGCGTGCGCGCCGATGATCGGGTCCCAGTTGACGATCGGGAAGATCGGCTGCTCGCCGCCGGGCAGCGCGGCCAGCGCCGTGGTGAAGCACTTGTGCGCGCGGGGCAGGTCGAGCTCGGTCAGCGCGGCGTGGCCCTCGTGCACCTCGGCCACGAGCGCCGCCCACGGGTCGTCGGCCCCTCGCGCGGCGGGCGAGCGGGCGATCGCGACGGCGCGCTGCACGTCACCCGCGGCGGTGTGGAAGCTGGCGTACCCCCACAGCGCCGGCAGCACGTCCAGCACCGGCCGGCCGCGCAGCCGCATCAGCAGCGGCTCCATCGCGGCGTACTCCTCGGCGACGCCGGAGGCGAGGTAGCCGTCCGTGGCCTGGCGCATGTAGGCGAGCCGGATGCGCAGGTCGAGCTCGGCGACGTCGCGCCGCTCGCCGACGGGCGCGCGGTGCAGCACGTCGAGGGCCTCCCGCAACAGCGCCGCGGCCTGCTCGTGCGCGGTGCGCTCGTAGGCCTCGCCGGCCGCCAGGGCCAGCGCGGGGGCCACGTCGTAGGGCGTCAGCACCGGCAGCGCCTCGCGCAGGTGCCCGGCCAGCGCGCTGGCGGTGCCCAGGCCCGTGTCGCGCAGCGCCTGGGCGGCCCGGGCGTGCAGCCGGGCCCGGCGCAGCGGCCCCTGGTCCAGGTAGGCGGTCTGGCGCACGAGGTCGTGGGAGAACCGCAGCAGCCCGGGGTCGTCGGTGGCGGTCAGCAGCCCGGCGACCACGGCCGTGTCGAGTGTGTCGAACAGGTCGAGCTCGTCGATCTGCACGACCTCCCGCAGCACCGGCACGGCGACGTCGCGCCCGAGCACCGAGGCGACCGCGAGCACCGCGTTGACCTGCCCGGGGAGCTTGGCCAGGCGGCGGCGGACCACTTCCTGGACGCGCACCGGCACGTGCTCGGGCGACAGGGTGTGCTCGGCCACGAGCACCCGCAGCAGCTCGACCACGAAGAACGGGTTGCCGCCGGTGCGGTCGGCGAGCATCGCGACCGTCTCCGCCGGCACGTCCCCGCCGGTGACCGAGCGGGAGAGCGCCGCGATGGCCTCCTCGCCCAGGCCGGCCAGCGGCACCCGCTGCGCGGCGGGGTCGGCGACCAGTTCGGCCAGCACGCCGGCCAGGGGCGCCTCGGGGGCGAGCTCGGCCTCGCGGTACCCGACGGCCAGCAGCACCCGGCTGCGCCGCAGCGCCTTGGCGAACATCGTCAGCAGCACCGTGGAGGGGGCGTCGAGCCAGTGTGCGTCGTCGAGGACGAGCACCAGCGGCGCGTGGGCGGCGAGCCGGCCCAGGCCGTCGACGATGCCCTGGAAGAGCCGGGACCGCGCCATCTCCGGATCGCTCAGGCGCTCGGCGGCCGGCAGCGGCAGCGCGTCGCCCAGCGTGGGGTCGAGCACGGCGGGCAGGTTGCCGTACGGGGCGAACGCCGTGGCCAGCGCCTCGGCGGCGCCCTCGCCCTCGGCGATCTCGCGCAGGATCTGGGCCCACGGCAGGAAGACCGGCGGCGCCTCCCCGTCCACGCCGGTGCCGGTGCCGACCAGGGCCCGGCCCTGCGCCCGGGCGGCGACCTCGCGCAGGAGGGCGGACTTGCCGATGCCGGGGCTGCCCGAGACGAGCAGCAGGCGGCCTCGCCCGGCGGCCGCCTCGGCGAGCAGCCGGTCCACGGTTCGCAGCTCGTCGTCGCGGCCCACCAGCCCCTCGGGCACCTCGGCGATGTCCGGAACGGGGGCCCGCCACTGCATTTCGGGCATTTCCGGAATGTCGGCGACGGTGGTTGCCGGAGAGGGGGTCGAAGGGGAGGGGGCAGGTTGGGCGGAGGGGGCCAGGTGCGGCGCCTGGCGCAGGATGTCGCCAGCCAGCTGCTGCAGCTCCGGGCCGGGCTCGATGCCCAGCTCGTCGATCAGCCCGGTGCGGGCGCGCGTGTAGGCGGCCATCGCGTCGGCCTGCCGGCCGCTGCGGTACAGGGCCAGCATGAGCAGGGCCCAGAGCCGTTCGCGGTAGGGCGCCTCGGCCAGGGCGGTCTCCGTGCGGTACACCACCTCGGAAGCGCGGCCGAGGGACAGCAGCGCCTCGGCGTGCCGCTCGACCGCGCTCAGGCGCAGCTCCACCAGGCGGCCCCGCTCGGCCCGGGCCAGGGGCGAGTCGCCGAGCTCCGGCAGCGGATCGCCCCGCCACAGCTCCAGGGCCGCGGCCAGGGTCTGCAGCGCGGCGGACGGGTCGGCGGCCAGTTCCGCCGGGGCGCGCTCGACCGCCGCGGCGAACCGGGCCGCGTCCACCGACTCGGCCGGCACCTGCAGCAGGTAGCCCGGGGCGCGGCTGACCAGCACGGCGGAGCGGTCGCGCGAGGTGCGGTCCGGCTCCAGGGCCCGGCGCAGCCGTGAGACGTAGGCCTGCAGCGAGGAGATGGCGCGCTCGGGCGGCTCCTCGGTCCACAGCTCGTCGATGAGCCGCTGCACGGAGACGATGCGGCCGGGCTGGGCGGCCAGCATGGCGAGCACGGCCCGCTGCTTCGGGGTGCCGGTGTCGACCGGGCCGGTGGGCCCGTCGACCTCGAGCGGGCCGAGGATGCGGAACTCCAGGATGCCGGACCCTCCAACTGCTCGCCTGCGCCGCGAAGTCGGCGTCCGGCTGAGCGTACGGGCAGGCGCGGCTCCCGAGGGAGGCCACGCCGCCGAGGCTGATCCGTTCGGATGGGACCGACCAGCCGAACGGGCGATGATCTTCTGGGACGTACGCTGGACGAATGAGCGTCCTCGAGGACTTCGGCCGGGCGAACTACGTCAGTCTGACCACCTATCGCAAGAACGGCACCACCGTCGCCACCCCCGTGTGGCACGCGGTGCACGACGGGGAGCTGTTCATCGTGTCCAACACCGACGCCTGGAAGGTCAAGCGCATCCGCAACGACAGCCGGGTCGGCGTGACGGTGTGCAACATCCGCGGGAAGATCGCGCCGGGCGCGCCCACCGCCACCGGCACCGCCCGGCTGCTCGACGAGGCCGGCACCGCTCAGGCGCGGGAGTACATCGCCCGCAAGTACTTCATGTCCCGGGCCGGGAACTTCCTGACCCGGGTGCTGCGCCTGCGCCGCCCGCCGGTGACCGGGATCGCGGTCGCCTTCTGACGCGCACGGAAGGGGCCCGGGCGACGCGCGACCCGGGCCCCTCCTACGTGCGGTCGGACTAGCTCAGCGTGACGGCCGTGTCGTCGATGACGAACGAGGTCTGCAGCGAGGAGTCCTCGGAGCCGCTGAACTTGATGCTCACCGTCTGGCCCGCGAAGGCGTTCAGGCTGTAGCTCTTGAGCTGGTAGCCGGAGGCCTTGTTGAGGTTGGACAGCGTGCCCAGCGTCGTCGTGCCGGCCGTGATGGTCAGCTTGTCGTACTGGGTCGTGGTGGTCGTCTCGGCCGAGTCGATGTGCACGTAGAACGTGAGCGTCGCGCTACATCCGGCCGGGATGGTCACCGATTGGTTGATCGCCTCGGTGTGGGTGCTGCCGTAGCCGTCGAGCCAGGAGCTGTACGTGCCGCCGTGCGCGGCCTGGCCCGAGCTGGCCCACTGGCCGATGGTGCCGGTGTTGCCGGCCCACGAGGCGGTGCCGGACTCGAAGCCGGGGTTGGCCAGCTTCTGGCCCGAGCAGCCACCGGTCGGCGGCGGCGAGGACGGCGGGCTCGAGGAGGTGGGCGGCGGCGTGGTGCCACCGGTGCAGGTCGGGTCGGCCGACTGGGCCGGCACCGACACCGCGTCCCACGCGGCCTTGACCGTGTTGAACTCGGTGCAGCTGCCCGGGAACAGGTTCTTGGCCGCGGTCAGCGTCCAGGTGCGGTACTTCAGGTACGACGACGACGACGTCTTCATGAGCATCGCGTTGTACATGATCTTGATCGCGGTCTGGATGCCGAGGCCCGTCACCGTGCTGCTGTTGCAGGTGGGGCTGGCGGGCTGGCCGTTGCCGCTGGTGCCCTGCGACAGCAGGTAGAACCAGTGGTTACCGGGGCCGGCGGCCGCGTGCACCTCCTCCGACGGGATGCTGCTGGAGTAGCAGTTGTCGTCGCCGAGGGCCGACGGGTTGTACATGTTGCGGATCGGGCCGGTGCCGACGAGGTTGACCTCCTCGCCGACCAGGAAGTCCGGCGGGTCGTTCGGGTTGTTCGCGTACCACTCGGTGGCCGCGCCGAACGTGTCCGCGACGAACTCCTGGGTGTTGCCGTTGGAGATGCCGCCCGGCGTGTGGTCGTCGATGCCGTGGCCGTTCTCGTGGCCGACCACGTCGGCCGAGGCGATCCACTGGCCGGCGGTGTTCTTGCCTATCTGGACCTGGGTGCCGTCGTAGTACGCGTTCTGGTCGTTCAGGCCCACGCGCAGCGGCCAGGCGCCGCCGCTGCCGTCGAACGAGTTACGGCCGAGCCACGAGGACAGCATCGAGATCTCGGTCTGCGCCACGTAGAGCGCGTCGACGCAGCCGGTCTCACGGTCGGTGCCGGTGCCGTTGCCCCACACGTCGTCGGGGCCGGTGAAAATCGTGTTGCCCGTCGCGTTCTGGCAGGAAAGACTCGTGATGGTCGGGTCCTTCATGCTGTACGTCGTGCCCGAGTGGGTCGTGTTCAGCGTGACCGAGCCGTTGATCCAGCCCGTGCCGGTGCCCTCCATGACGTGCTCGGTGGTGCCGAGCAGCGCGCCGGTGGCGGCGTCGACGTCCACGCTGAGCCGGCTGATGCCTTCCTTGCCCATGCCGTTGAGCGTGGTCTCGTACGCCAGCTTGGCCGCCCCGTTGAGGGTGTACACGACCAGCTGCGTGCCCTCGACGTTCTTGACGGTGGTCAGCTGCTGGCGGGCGACCGCCTCGGCCGCCGATGCGCTGATCGAGGGCGTGGTCGAGAGGTTGCCGATCGCCTTGGTCTGCGACACCGACGTGTACGTGGTCGCGCCGGTCTTGTCGGTGACGACGACGAAGTCGCCGCCCCGGACCTGCAGGCCCTTGTAGGTGCGCTCGTACGAGATGTACTTCGCGCTGCCCGACGCCGTGACCGACTTCTGCACGTAGGCGTCGTCGGAGCTGGGCTGGAGCACGCTCGGCTTGCTCTTGACGAACGAGTCGACCGCTTGGGCGGCGGCGGCGTTGGAGACCTCGAGGCCCGAGGACGGTGATGGGGGTGATGCTTGCACGGCCGCGGCGGTGCCGGCTGTTACCAGCCCGACCGCGAACACTCCGGCCGCTGTAGCGAACCGTGGTGAGAGCTTCAAGGGTGCCTTCTTTCAGCAACGACCCACCCCACCGGGGAATGTGTGACGGGGTGTGCCGGAACCAATGGAGACACGCGCTCGTCGAAGCATCTGGATGGCCGGCGCGCGCGCCGTGGTGCCGGCCTGCCGTCCTCATCGACTTGCAGCGATGCGAGGACGATCACACATCGGGGAAGACTTGGACAAGGGTCGATGCCCTTGGGGGGACCCTCGCCCCCACCCTGTACTTGAGAGTCCGAAACATGCCAGAAATCTTGCGCTCCGTAGATCACGGCCCTGGAGTGTCGCTACTCCTCGTTAACTTTTAACTGCCATCCGCGCCGATGTAGGGTGCGCAGGTGGAAGCCGAGCCGATCGAAGCGGTCGCCGCTGTCGTCTCGGCATCCGGCATAGCGGGCCGCCGGTTGCGCGAAATCATCGCCCGGCTGATCGAGGGCCCGGCCGCCCTGGAGGACCTCGTCCGCGACTTCGCCGTGCCGCGCCGCACCGCCGAGGCGCTCCTGCGCGCGGCCGGCACCGACCTGGATCGCGACGCCGGCCTGGTGGCCCTGCGGGCGTCGGTGCGGCAGGCGTACCGCGAACGCTTCCGCCTGCCGGCGCTGGAGCACCGCCCGCAGGTCACCGGCATGGCCGAGCTGATCGCCGGCGCCCCCGCCGCCGACCGCGAGCTCGACCACGTCTCCGCGACCGCCGACACCGCCGAGCGCCGGGCCGAGTGGCTCGCCACCACCTACGACCTGGCCGGCGCCCACCTGGTCTGCATCGGCGACCACGACCTGACCTCGCTCGCCGTGCGCCGCGCCTGCCCGGACGTGGCCATCACCGTGGTCGACGTCGACGAGCGCCTCCTGGCCTACATCGACGCCCAGCGGGCCGGCATCGCCTGCTTCCACGCCGACCTGCGCTTCGGCCTGCCGCCGGTGGTCGCCGGGAGCGCCGACCTGATCTTCACCGATCCGCCGTACACCCCGGAGGGCGTGCAGCTCTTCCTCGGCCGCGGCGCCCAGGCGCTGCGCGACCGGGACAACGGGCGGCTGGTCATGGCCTACGGCTTCAGCCCGCTCACCCCGGCGCTGGGCCTGAAGGTCCAGCGCGCCGTGCTCGACCTGGACCTCGTCATCGAGGCGATGCTGCCGGCCTTCAACCGCTACCACGGCGCCCAGGCCGTGGGCAGCGCCAGCGACCTGTACGTCTGCCGCCCCACCCCGCACGCGTGGCAGATCCTGGACCGGCGCCTGGACCGCCTCGCCGGCGCGGCCAACATCTACACCCACGGCAGCCAGTCGCTGGAGGGCGCGGCGCGGACGGGGCCGGCCCGGATCCTGGGCGGGGGGCCGCTCAATGCCCCGGAGGTCACGGTCGACCTCTCCGCCGACCCCGGCCCCTGGCTCGCCCGGGTGCTGATCGCCCTCAACGCGCCGTCCGTGCGCCTTCTGGTGCCGAACAACCACCCGGACCTGCGCGATGAGCCCGCCCAGGTCGCCCTGCGCTCGCTGGTCGCGGCGAAGTACGACCTGCGGCTGCTGCGCAGCCAGCCCGGCCCGCGCGAGGCGATCGTCGAGGCGGCCCGGCGGTCCGGTGGGCCGGTCGCGGCCGAGTGGCTGCTCACCCACGCCCACGGCAAGCTCGGCAACGTGCTGCGGGAGGCCCTCCTGCGGGCCGATCCTTCGTTGTCGCGGGGGGAGGCGCAGGCCCGCGCGGCCGAGGCGATCGGCCCCGACCACCTCGACGCGCGCCTGCTCGACCTGCCCCGCCACGCGATCGCCCGCCTGCTGACGCTCTGACCGGAGCCTGCGGCTCGTGTTCGCGTGCCCTGCCCCGCCACGCGATTGCCCGCCTGCTGGGGCTCTGATCGGAGCCCGCGGCTCGTGTTCGCGGGCCCTGCCCCGCCATGCGATTGCCCGCCTGCTGGGCTCTGATCGGAGCCCGCAGCTCGTGTTCGCGGGCCCTGCTCCGCCACGTGATTGCCCGCCTGCTGGGGCTCTGATCGGAGCCTGCGGCTCGTGCGCGCGGGCGATGATCTTGCGGATAAGTCGGGCGCTGGCGCGCCACGACTTATCCGATTTTTCGCCTGAAGCCGCATAAATCGTGATAAGTCCGAAAAGTCGTGGCGCGCCAGCGCCCGACTTTTCGGACTTATCGCCGATGGGTCAGCCGAAGAGCACTTTTTCGGCCGCGGTCCACATCGCCACCAGGTCGGTGCCGGCAGGGTCGCGCAGCCATTGCAGCTGCAGCCCGTCCATGGTGGCCACGATCTGGCGGGCGAGCGTCTCCGGCCGCGGGCTCACCCCCTCGGCCAGCGTCGTCAGCGCGTCGAGCACGGCCTGCTGCCGCGCCGTGAAGTAGGCGTGCGCCGGGTGGTCCGGGGCGAGCGACTCCGCCGCCAGCACCGCGAACAGGCGCACGATCTCCGGCTGGGTGGCGTTGCGGCGCACCAGGGCCGCGCACAGCTCCCGCAGCCCCTCCGGCGGCGGGTCGCCCAGCGCCCGCTGGTCCTCCGCGTCCCGGTGCTCCAGCACGGCGACCAGCAGGCCGTCCTTCGAGCCGACGTGGTGCAGCAGGCCCGGCACCGTCAGGCCGCAGTCGTCGGCGACGTCCTGCATGGACAGGCCCCAGAAGCCGCGCTCGGCGACCAGGGCGGTGGCCGCCTCGATGATCTGGCGGCGGCGCTCCTCGGCGGGCAGTCGCGCGCGATTCCGTCGTGCCATCCGTCCCGCCTCCCCTTGTCGGGCGCAACCGTACGGGTCTACGTTACGCGTTGGTTACTACTTACTAAGTGCTCAGTAAGGGGCGTCGCGATGGAGATCGAGGAGCAGGCCGCGCTGACCAGCGGCGCCGACTTCTGGCACACCCGGGCGGTGGGCGACGTGCCGGCGGTGATGGTCACCGACGGGCCGCACGGCGTGCGCAAGCAGGTCGTCGGCGAGGGGCTCGGGCTGCTGGCCAGCGAGCCGTCGACGTGCTTCCCGCCGGCCGTGGCCATGGGCTCCACGTGGGACCCCGAGCTGGTCCGCCGGGTCGGCGCGGCGCTGGGCGACGAGTGCCTCGCCAAGGACGTCGCCGTGCTGCTCGGGCCGGGGATCAACCTCAAGCGCACGCCGCTGGGCGGGCGCAACTTCGAGTACTTCAGCGAGGACCCCATCCTCACCGGCGTCATGGGCGCCGAGTGGGTCGAGGGCCTGCAGAGCCGCGGCGTCGGCGCCTCGCTCAAGCACTTCGCGATCAACAACCAGGAGACCGACCGCATGCGGGTCAGCGCCGACGTGGACGAGCGCACGCTGCGGGAGATGTACCTGCGCGCCTTCCAGCGGGTGATCCAGCGGGCCCGGCCCTGGACGGTCATGTGCTCCTACAACCGGATCAACGGCGTCTACGCGAGCCAGCACCGGTGGCTGCTCACCGACGTGCTGCGCGGCGAGTGGGGCTACGAGGGCGTGCTCGTCTCCGACTGGGGCGCCGTGGTCGACCGGGTGGAGGCGGTGCGGGCCGGCCTCGACCTGACCATGCCCGGCCCGGACGAGCCCGGCGACCGGGCGCTGGCCGGCGCCGTGCGCGGTGGGTCGCTGCCCGCGGCGGCGCTGGAGACCGCTTCGGACCGGGTGGCCGCCCTGGTACGCCGGGCAGTCGCCGCTGCGACGCCGGGCGCCACGTTCGACGCCGCGGCCCATCACGCCCTCGCCCGCGAGGTCGCCGGGCGGGCGATCGTGCTGCTCAAGAACGACGGCGGGCTGCTGCCCCTCGCCGCCGACGAGGCGAGCATCGCGGTCATCGGCGAGCAGGCGCGCACCCCGCGGTACCAGGGCGGCGGCTCCTCGCTCATCAACCCGACGAAGCTGGACAACGCGCTCGACGAGATCGCCGCCCTGGCCCGCGGCGAGGTGCGCTTCGCGGAGGGCTACGACGACCCCGGCGCGGCCGCCGCGCTGGCCGCCGAGTGCTCGGTGGCGGTCGTCTTCGCCGGCTCCGAGGAGGAGACCGAGGGCTCGGACCGCACCAGCCTGGAGCTGCCGGCCGCGCACCTCGCGCTGATCGAGCGGGTCGCGGCGGCCAACCCGCGCACCGTGGTCGTGCTGTCCAACGGCGCCGTGGTGCGCACGTCGCCGTGGGACGCGGCCGTGCCCGCGCTGGTCGAGGGCTGGCTGCTCGGCCAGGCCGGCGGCGGGGCGGTCGCCGACGTGCTCTTCGGCGTGGTGAACCCGTCCGGCCGGCTCACCGAGACCATCCCGCTGCGGCTGGCCGACCACCCGTCGTACCTGGACTTCCCGGGCGAGCAGGGGCACGTGCGCTACGGCGAGGGCATCCACGTGGGGTACCGCGGCTTCGACGCCCGTGAGCAGGAGGTGGCCTACCCGTTCGGGTTCGGGCTGTCGTACACCACGTTCGAGTACTCCGGCCTGTCGGTGTCCCCGGTGGACGGCGGCCTGGAGGTGCGCCTCACCGTGGCCAACACCGGCCCGCGCGACGGCCGCGAGGTCGTGCAGGTCTACACGTCGCTGGCCGGCTCGCGGGTGCGCCGCGCGCCGCGCGAGCTCAAGGCCTTCGCCACCGTGCCGCTCGCCGCGGGGGAGTCGGCCGAGGTGCTGCTGCGCGTCGAGGCGGCCGACCTGGCGTACTGGGACATCGAACTCGGCCGCTGGGTGGTGGAGGCCGGCGAGTACACCGTCGCGGTCGGCGCCTCCTCGCGCGACCTTCGGCTGGAGGCGACGGCCGCGGTGGCCGGCGACGACGAGCGGCGCCCGCTGACCACCGAGTCGACGATCGCGGAGTGGTTCGCCGACCCGCGCGGCGCGCAGGCGCTCACCGAGGCCTTCGCCGCGATGGCCGCGGCCGGCGGCGGCGCGATGGCCGCGACCGCCTCCGACCCGGCGATGTTCGGCCTCATGGCGAGCATGCCGCTGGAGCGGGTGGTCGCCTTCGCCGGCGACGCCTTCAGCCCCGAGCTGCTCGCCGCGACCCTCAAGGCCGCGAACTGAAGCGCGCCACGTAGCGCTTCTGCCAGGGCGTCTCGACGGCGTGCGGGTGGTAGTGGCGGCGCACGAAGGCGACCGCCTCGCCCGCCGGCACGCCGTCGAGGATCGCGATGCAGGCCAGGGCCGTGCCCGTGCGGCCACGGCCCCCGCCGCAGGCCACCTCGACCCGCTCGTCCCCGGCCCGCCGCAGCGCGTCGGCGAACGCGGCCGCGGCGGCCTCCTTGTCGGCCGGCAGCCGGAAGTCCGGCCAGCGCAGCCAGGTGTACGGCCACCCCGGATCGGGCGGCGCCGAGCCCAGCAGGTACAGCCCGAACTGCGGATCACCCGTCGCGGATGAGCGGCGCAGCCCGCGGCCGCGGATCAGCCGGCCCGACGGCAGGGTCAGGACGCCCTCGTCCTCGGCGTTCCACATCGGCTCACGATAGCGGTGCGCGCGGCGGCCGGCCGTGATCGGATGCTGCGGTGGGTCCCATCGAATGGCTCCGGCGCCGCGACGCCGACCTGGCCGTGCTGCGCCGCGCGGCCCGCACGGCCGTCGTCATGCCCATCGCCTTCGCCGTGGCCGCCTGGGTGATCGGCGACCCGGTCGTGGCCACCTACGCCGCCTTCGGATCGTTCGCCCAGCTGCTCTTCGCCGACTTCACCGGCCCGCCGGCCGACCGGGTCCGGGCCCAGATCGGCCTGGGCGCGGCCGGGGCGGCGTTCATCGCGCTCGGCACCCTGGTCGCCCCGATCACCTGGCTGGCCGCCCTGACCACCGCCGTGCTCGCCTTCGCCGTGTTCTTCTCCGGCGTGGTCAGCTCGGTGCTGGCCGGGGCCACGACCGCCCTCCTGCTGCCGTTCATCCTCTCCTCGTCCCTGCCCGGCCCGCCCTCGGCGATCCCGGCCCGGTTGGGCGGCTGGCTGCTGGCCACCGCCCTCGCCGTGGTGGCGATCCTGGTGCTGTGGCCCACCCCGGTCCGCCACCCGCTGCGCGCCCGCATCGTCGAGGCCTGCCACGCGCTCGCTGACCACATCCGCGCCGAGGTGGCCGCGACGCTCGGCCTGCCCGGCGGGACCCCGGCCGACATCCGGGCCGCCGCCGGGCGCGCCGACGAGGTGATCGCCGCGCTGAAGCACGACTTCTACGGCAGCCCGTACCGCCCGACCGGCCTGAGCACCGGCGCCCGCGCCCTGGTCCGCCTGGTCGACGAGCTGATCTGGCTGAAGCGGGTCCTCGCCGCCCGCGCCGCCCCCGGCGGGGAGCGCCCCTGCCGGGTCCGCTTCGCCGCGGCCGCCGTCCTGCGCGACAGCGCTGAACTGCTGGACCCGCCCGAGGGCGACCCCGAGCGGCTGCACCGCGCGCTGGCCGACCTGCGGGCGGCGACCCACGTGGTGGAGGACGGGCCGGCCGACGACCTCCAGCCGGGCTTCCGGGCCCAGGAGATCGGCTTCGCGGTCGGCGCGATCGGCGCGAACGTCGAGATCGCCGTGGCGGCCGACCGCCGTACGCTGCCGCAGCAGCTGCTCGGCTGGCAGCCCAGCGGCATCGGCGGCCCGCTGGCCGCCGCCCGGGAGCGGGCCGCCGCGCACCTGGAGTGGCACTCGGTCTGGCTGCACAACAGCGTCCGCGCCGCCGTCGGCCTGGCCCTGGCCGTGCTCGTCGCCCGGCTGACCGGGGTCGACCACGCCTTCTGGGTGGTCCTCGGCGCGCTCGCGGTGCTGCGCTCCAACGCCCTCAACACCGGCCAGACCGTGCTGCGGGCCGTCCTGGGCACCCTGATCGGCATCGTCGCCGGCGGCGCGCTCGTGTCGCTCATCGGCCCGGACCGCGTGCTGTCGTGGGCGATCCTGCCCGCCGCGGTCCTGCTCGCCGGCCTCGCTCCCGCGGTCGTCTCCTTCGCCGCCGGCCAGGCCGCCTTCACCATCGTGCTGTTCGTGCTGTTCAACCTCCTCGAGCCGACCGGGTGGCGGGTCGGCATCGTCCGGCTCGAGGACGTCGCCCTCGGCTGCGGGGTGAGCCTGGCCGTGGGCCTGCTGCTGTGGCCCCGCGGCGCCGGGCGGGCCCTCAACACGGCGCTGGCCGAGGCGTACGCCGACAGCGCCGCCTACCTGCGCGCGGCCGTCGACTACGGCGTCGCGGCGGCGTCCCCGCCCGGCGAGGCGGCGACCCGGGCGGCCGCGGCCGCGCGGCGCCTCGACGACGCGTTCCGCACCTACCTGGGCGAGCGCGGGGCCAAGCCGGTGCCGATGACCGACGTGTCGCGCCTGGTCGGCGGCGTGCTCGGGCTGCGCCTGGCGGCCGACGCGGTGCTCGACCTGTGGTCGCGCGCGGGCGTCGAGCGTGGGGCCTGCGCGGATGGCCGCTCCTATACGGCCGCCGGGGGCGTGGTCTCCGGGTGGTACGACTCCATGGCCTCGGCTCTTCGAGGCGGCGGGCAGGTGCCCGATCCGCTGCCTGCGCTGCCTCTGGAGCCGGCACCGAGCGCCCGGCTGATGTGGACCGGCGGCCACCTCGACGCGGCCCGCCGGCTGCAGCCCGACCTGGTGGCGCCGGCCCGCGCTGTCGCCGCCGCCTAGCCTCGGCTCGTCGCTCCCGGCGTCGTTGCTTCAGCGTCGTCGTTTCAGCGTCGTCGCTTCAGACGTCATCGCGTCAGACGTCATCGCTTCGGGCGGAAGCTGGCGAAGACGAGGTCCAGGTTGGGGCGGTCGGCCGTCCAGTCGGCGTCGGACGTCTGCCACCAGATGCCGTAGGCCATGGTCGGGGTGGCGATCAGGCCGCGGTTGTTCACGTGCTGGCGGCCGCCGCTGCCGTCGAAGGTGAACTCCCAGTCGGCGGCCTTGATGAAGTAGTCCACCGGGCCGAGGTTGACCCTCGTGTAGTTGCGGAAGTCGGTGCCCGCGCGGTTCTTCTCCTGCTGGGTCCAGTCGGCCACCGGGTCCGGCTGGGGATGGTTGGACTGGTCGATGCCCAGGACCTGGCCGTCGCCGCGGAAGTAGACGATCGAGCCGTCCTTGGACTGCCTCCAGCTCGCGGGGACGTACACCTGGAAGCCCGTCGGGTCGCGGTAGTCGATCCAGCCCGGGGGCAGGGCCGGGAGGGTGCCGTTCGCGGTGCCGGCGTCGGCGGGCACGGAGGGCGGGGCGGCCTGGGTGGTGGCGGCGGCCGGGCTGGAGGGGGCCGCGGACGAGGACTGGGGGGCCGGGCTCTGCGACGTCGGGGCGGGGGCCGCGGCGGCGCCCGTCGTGCCGGCGGGGGTCGGCGTGCCGTTGGCGGCGGTGTTGTCCGAGCCGCCGTCGCCGTGCACGGCAAGCCAGACGAGCAGCGCGATGACGAGCAGCGCGCCCACGCCGCCGAGGATCAGCCGCTGCTGCCTGCGCGCGCCGGCCGGTCGTGGGGGCGACTCGATCACCGCCGGCTCGGGCGCGGCGGGTACCGGACGGGTCGTGGGGGCCGTCCGCTGGGGGACGGGCCAGGGCGTCACCTGCTGCGGGGCTGGGGCGGCCTTCGGTTCGGGGGTGGCCGGGGGAAGTGCTTCGACGGCCGACTCCGGCTCGGGTTCGGTCTCGGCTTCAGGCTCAGCTTCGACCTCGGCCGCAGCGTCCGCCTCCGGTTCTGCCTCCGCTTCCGGTTCTGCTTCTGCTTCCGGCTCCGCCTCCGCCGCCGGTTCTGCCTCCGCCTCCGGTTCCGCCTCCGTGGAAGCCTCGGCTGCCGTGTCCGGATCCGGCGTGGCCTCCGCTGCCGCCTCCGCGTTCGTCGAGGCCTCCGTCGCCGCGTCCGCCTCCGCGGCGACCTCCGGCGACGGCTCAACCTCGGCGTCGTGTGACGGCTTGATGTCCTGGGCCGGTCCGGGCTCTGGCGACGGGGACGGGGGGATCACGGCGGTGGCCGGGCGCGGCTCGCGCCTCGCCGGGACGACGGCGGTGGCCGGCTCGGCGGCGGCTGACTCTGCAGCCGCGGCTGACCCGGCCGCGGCGGCGGCGGTCGCGGGGCTGCCGTACAAGGTGGAACGTGCGGCCGGTGTGGCGGGTGCGGCGGGAGCCGGCGGGGTGGCCGGGCCGCGCTGGACCGGCAGGACCGGGGTGACCTGGCCGCCACGGCCCCAGCCGCCCAGCCACGAGCGCTTGCGCTTCGGCGTGTCGCGGGCCAGCAGGACCCGCCGCAGCAGCTCCTCGGTCTGCGCGAAGTCGGCCCGGGCCTTCGGGTCCTTGCGCAGCAGCGCCCGCAGCGCCGGGGTCAGGGCGCCCGCGCGCTGGGGCGGGTCGGGGTCCTCGGAGGCGAGGGCGGTGAGCGTCTCCATGGCCGAGCCCCGGCCGAACGGGGAGCGCCCCTCCACCGCGGCGTACAGCGTCGCGCCCAGCGACCACAGGTCACCCGCCGGGCCGGTGATGCCCTCGCGGGCGCGTTCCGGGGCGATGAACTCCGGGGAGCCGAGCACCAGGCCGGTGCGCGTGACGTGGCCCTCGCCCTCGACGCGGGCGATGCCGAAGTCGGTGAGCACTACGCGGCCGTCGTCGGCCAGCAGTACGTTTCCCGGCTTGATGTCGCGATGGTCGACCCCCGCACGGTTGGCCGCCCGCAGCGCGTCGAGGACCGCGAGGCCGATCTCGGCGACGCGCCGGGGCTCCAGCGGGCCGTCGGTGCGAATCACCTGATCGAGGGAGCGCGAGGGGACGTACTCCATGACGAGCCACGGCTGGCCCTCGGCGGCCAGCACGTCGTACACGCGCACGACGTTCGGGTGGCTCAGCCGGGCCGCCGCCCGCGCCTCACGCAGCGTGCGCTCCATCGCCACGTCGCGTGCACTGTCGAGCAGTTCCGGCGGCAGGACGATCTGCTTGACGGCGACGTCACGGTGCAGCGTCTCGTCCCGGGCGCGCCACACCCGCCCCATGCCGCCCACGCCGAGCGACTCGAGGATGCGATAGCGATCGGCGACGACGGGGGGCGCGGCGGTCATGCAACATTGTGTACCCGATGCATTCGGTCACCACGCACACCCCTCGCCGTGGTGAGTCGTGCGACAACTTTCCGACGTGTCCCCCGCCCACGCGCCCGGACCGCCCGTTCTGCTGACAAGGCGCGACAAGTCCGACGCATACCGTGGTTGCACGTTGGTTGCCATACGGGGGAATATCCGTGCTCGATCTCACCGGTACCGCGGGGGAGCCCTTCCGCGTCGCCTACCTCATCGTCGGCCTGCTCGTCCTGGGCGCGGCCTTCCTGCCGGGCAACGGCCCGCTGTACCGGGTGGCGAGCCTGCTGGTCGGCGTCGTGATGTCGGCGTTCTCGGTCTGGGACCTGCTGCGCGGCGCCAACCACGTCACGGTCGGCGCCGCGGGCCTGCTGCCTGCGCTCGGCCTGCTGGTCATCGGCGCCGTCGGCGTGGTGCGCACCGCCCTGGCCCGCCGGTCCGCCTCGGCCCAGCTGCCGCCGCCCCGCCCGCACCCGGCCGCGCGCCAGTTCGGCGGCCCGGCGTCGTATCAGCCGCACCCGCCGCACGCCTATGGTCGCCCGGCGTCGTATCAGCCGCACCCGCCGCACGCCTATGCTCGCCCGGCGTCGTATCAGCCGCACCCGCCGTACGCCTATGGTCGCCCGGCGTCGTATCAGCCGCACCCGCCGCACGCCCACGGGAGCCCGGTGCCGGCCGCGTACCCCGCCGCCCCCGGCTACGCCACGGTCCACGCCGCCTACCCTGCGTATCCCGCCACGGGCCCTGCCTCGCGCCGTGAGATCGCGGCGCAGCGGACCGCGACGCAGGCCGACCCGCTCGCCGCGGTCACCCCGGTCCCGCCGCGCCACCGGGCCGCGGAGCCGTCGGCCTGAGCGCGGGCTTTTTGAAGGGCCCCACCGGCCCAGGATGCATCTAGGTTGATCGGCATGAGCGCCATGCGGGAGCCGACCTTCCTGATCCTGACCGCCCTGGCGGCGGGGGTGCTGCACGGGTACGCCGTGATCCAGGAGGTCGCCGAGCTCTCCGGCGGCCGGGTCGTGCTCCCCGCGGGCACCCTGTACGCCGCGCTGGAGCGCCTGACGGCCGAGGGTCTGGTGGCCCCCGAGGGCACCGAGATCGTGGACGGCCGCCACCGCCGGTACTACCGCCTCACCGACGACGGCGCCCACGCGCTCGCCGCCGACGCGGACCGCCAGCGCCGCAACGCCGCCGAGGCCACGGTCCGTCTCCAGTTCCGATCGGCCGGCGCCCGCTGAGCGCCGCAACGCCGCCGAGGTTACGGTCCGTCGTCGGTGCCGGCTGAGCTGCCGACGGCACGGACCGTCGGCGCCGCAACGCCGCCGACGCGGACCGCCAGCGCCGCAACGCTGCCGAGGCCACGGTTCGTCTTCGGCTCCGATCGGCCGGCGCCCGCTGAGCCGGGCACCGGCCGACCGGAGTCGAACCGGGTTCAGCCGCAGGTCGGGCCGGCCCATGGGTTGCGCATCGTGATCATCCTCTCGTCCGCTCGCTGTCGTGCGCGGCAACCGCGCCGAGCGGGCGCCCGGCGAGACGGGCCGGGCGGCCGCGGGGTTGAGCGCGTCCGTCGCTGTACACCTTCGCCGAACGCCCTGACGCGATGCTGAAACCTGCCATCGCCTCCCTGACGCGGGCCAAGAATCGGACCTTTAGCATGTATACGGCGACAGGCGAAAAATCCGATAAGTCGTGGCGCGCCAGCGCCCGACTTATCGCAAAAATCCCTACACGGCGGCAGCCAGCGTCAGGCTGAAGCGGCCCAGGGTGTCGGTCCAGCGGTCCCGCACGGCGAAGCCCGCCGCCGCCAGCTCGTTGGCCAGCCGGCCGGGGCGGAACTTGGCCGAGACCTCGGTGCGCAGCTCCTCGCCGCCGGCGAAGGAGACGTCCAGGCCGAGATCGGCGACGTGTACCGTCATCGGCCGCGTCGCCCGCAGGCGCATCTCGATCCACTCGTTGGCCGGGTCCCACAGGGCCACGTGGGCGAACAGGGACGGGTTGAAGTCGGCGTGCAGCTCGCGGTTGAGCACGTGCAGCACGTTGCGGTTGAACTCGGCGGTCACGCCGGCGGCGTCGTCGTAGGCGGGTACCAGCACGGCCGGGTTCTTCACCAGGTCGGCGCCGATGAGGAGCCACTCGCCGGGGGAGAGGCGGGCGCGCACGCCGGCCAGGAACGCGGCGCGCTCGGCCGGGACGAGGTTGCCGATGGTGCCGCCCAGGAAGGCGACCAGGCGGGTGCCGGACTCCGGCAGCACCTCCAGGTGGTTGACGAAGTCGGCGACGATGCCGTGCAGGTGCAGGTCGGGGTAGTCGGTCCGCAGGGCGGCCAGGGCGTCGCGCAGGGCGGCGCCGGAGACGTCCAGCGGGACGAAGGAGCCCAGCGTGCCGTGCTCGCGCAGGGCGTCCAGCAGCAGGCGGGTCTTCTCCGACGAGCCGGAGCCGAGTTCCACCAGCACCTTGGCGCCGGTGCGGCGGGCGATGGCGCCGGCCCGCTCGGCGAGGATCTCGCGCTCGGCCCGGGTCGGGTAGTACTCCCGCAGGCGGGTGATCTCCTCGAACAGCGCGCTGCCGCGGGCGTCGTAGAAGTACTTCGGGGGAAGCCACTTCGGCGTGGCGGTGAGGCCCCGGCGGGCGTCGGCGCGCAGGGCCGCGGCGAGGTCCTCGGCGGTCAGGTGGACGTCGAGATCGAGCTCCGGCACAGTCACGGTGCAGCACCTTCCAACGCGGTGATCGTCGCCGCCGACGGGGTGGCGACGAGCAGGGAGTGGTCGGGGACGGGGGTCCAGTCCGGATGGTCGAAGAGCGGCTCCGAGGCGACGAGCACGGACGCGTCGCGGGACAGGGAATAGAGGGAGTGGCCGCTCGCCGTGGCGGCGATGGTCTCGCCGTCGGTGAGCAGCAGGTTGAGGCGCGAGCCGGGGGCCGCCTTCGCGACCTCGGCGACGACGCCGGACAGGGCCGCGCCCGGCTCCTCGCCCGCGCGCAGGCGAGCCCTGGTCAGGGCCCAGAGCAGGGCGCTGTCGGTCGGCGCGTCCAGCGTCAGCAGGTCGCGCACCGGCAGGGTGCCGGCCGCCTCCACGACGCTGTCGGGCCAGCCGGCCACCCTGCCGTTGTGGCTGAAGAGCCACCGGTCGTCGGTGAAGGGGGCGACCGCCGTCTCGGTGACCGCCATGCCCTCCGTCGCCGAGCGGACCGCGGCCAGGATCGCCCCCGAGCGGGTCGCCGCGGCCAGCGCCGGCAGCCCGGCGTCGGTCCACAGTGGACAACTTCGGCGATACCGCAGCAGAGCGTCCCCCGAGAACCAGCCGACGCCGAAGCCGTCGGCGTTGATGGTGCCGCCGCCGCGCATCTCCCGGGGTGCCCAGGACTGCCGGTTCAGCGAGTGCGGCGGCGCGTAGAGGAGGTCCGACAGGGCGATCGGCGGGCCGAGGTACGCCACGTGCCGGCACATCAGGCGAGCTCCGCGGGGCTCGCGTCGCGGGCGGTCCGGAAGCCGCTGAAGATCTGCCGCCGGATCGGGTAGTCCCAGTTGCGGAAGGTGCCCCGGCAGGCGGCCGCGTCGGTGCCGAACGAGCCGCCGCGCAGCACCTTGTAGTCGGGGCCGAAGAAGACCTCGGAGTACTCGCGGTACGGGAACGCGGTGAAGCCCGGGTAGCCGGCGAAGTCGCTGTCCACCCACTCCCACACGTCGCCGATGAGCTGGTGCACGCCGAGCGGGGAGGCGCCCGCGGGGTAGGCGCCGACCGGGGCCGGGGCGAGGTGGCGCTGCCCGAGGTTGGCGTGCTCCGGGCCGGGGTCCTCGTCGCCCCACGGGTAGCGGCGGGAGCGGCCGGTGGCCGGGTCCCAGCGGGCGGCCTTCTCCCACTCCGCCTCGCTCGGCAGCCGGCGGCCGGCCCACGCGGCGTAGGCCTTCGCCTCCTGGAACGACACGTGCACGACCGGCGCGCCGGGCACGATCGGCGCGGTGCGGCCGAACTCGGTGGCCAGCCAGCCGCCGGGGTCGGGCACCCAGTGCAGCGGCGGGGTGCCGCCGGCCGCGACGTACTCGGCGTACTGCGCGTTGGTCACCGGCGCGGCGTCGATGAAGAACGCCGGCACGTCGACCACGTGCGCCGGCCGCTCGTTGTCCAGCGCCCAGGCCTCGGTCGAGGTGCCCATCGTGAACGGCCCGCCCGGCACCAGCACCTCGCCGCGGACGTCCACAGTGGACGCGGGCGGCGGGGGCGCGGAGAGCACCGGCGCGCCGGCCCGCAGCTGGTGCGTGGCCAGCATGGTCTCGTCGTGCTGCTGCTCGTGCTGCACGATCATGCCGAAGGCGAAGGCCCGCTCGGTGAGCCTTCTTCCTTCGAGGTGTACGCCGAGCAGCACGTCCAGCGCCTTGTCGCGCACGGTCGCGACGTACGCGCGGGCCTCCTTCGGCCCGAGCAGCGGCAGCGCCGGCCGGTCACTGCGGGCGTGCCTGAAGGCGTCGTAGAGGTGGTCGATGTCGGACCGCACCGGTTCCCGGCCGCCGACGTCGCGCACCAGCCACAGCTCCTCCTGGTTGCCGATGTGCGCCAGGTCCCAGACCAGCGGCGACATCAGCGGCGAGTGCTGCTTGACGAGATCGTCGTCGTCCACCGCTTCGGTCAGCACCGCGGAGCGCCGCCGGGTCCGCTCCAGCTCCCTGGCGACTCGCTCCCTCAGGTCACTCATTGCGCGTGCTCCCTTCGATGACGTCGTCGAGCAGCTCCGGCGGCAGGTCCAGCCGCCCCAGCGCCAGCTCGCGCAGCGCGGGGGCGACGCCGGCCAGGACGGGGTCGGCCAGGCCGTCGCGAGCCGCCTCCACCCACCGGCCGGCGGCCGGCGCGCACAGCTCGAGGACGCGCGCGACGGTCGGCGCGTCGGCGAGCAGGGCGGTCAGCAGCGCGGCGGGGGCGAACCAGCCGCGCCCGGGCTGGGTGTCGAGATAGCGGATCTCCAGGTACCCGCGCGGGCGGACCGGTGGGAAGAGGGTGCTGATGTGGTAGTCGAGGTCGGCGAAGGTCGGCCTCGAGCCCAGTGCGCCGCGGATCCAGGCGGTGAACGTCACCCCCTGCGGGGCGTCCCATTCCCCGGAGGGCCGGCGCACGCACAGCAGCGCCGCGTCGAGCACGTAGCGGGCCCAGGCCTGGGCCGGGTCCGCGTCGGTGGGCACCGGCCGGGTGCGGGACGGGTCGATGCCCCGCCACGCCTGCTGGCGGGCGGAGGCCCAGCCGGTGTCGCGCCCGGCGAAGCGCCCCGAGTTGGCGAACAGCGCCAGCAGCGGGGGTCCGAGCGCGTGGACGGCGGCCCAGCGGGCGGCGAGCTCGGGGCCCGGGCCGGCGTCGAGGCAGACCTGCAGGCCCGCCGTCGAGCACATCATGATTTTTCCGGACATGCCGCGACGGTCGAAGGCCGCCTCCATCGCGTCGTACCGGGGGGTGGAGAGCAGTCGCCGGGGCGCCCGGTGCGGGTCGACCCCGGTGTCGCCGAGGACCAGGCCGGCGGTCGCGAGCAGGGCGGTGAGCTGCTCGATGTCGGCGCCGACGGCCGCGTGGAGCTCGGCCAGTGAGGCGTGCGGCCGGCTGGAGATCTCCACCTGGCCGCCGGGTTCGAGGGTGACGCTGCCACCGTTGCGCAGCGGGAGCGCCGGGCTGTCGGCCCGCAAGGTCGTCGGTGCGTGCTCGCCGAGCGCCTGGCAGAGCCGGTCGCGACTCAGGATTGCCGATGGATCACGATGGTCGTGGACGGTGAACTCGAGTTCCACGCCAACCGACGCTGGTGGACCGGTCTTGAAGCAGATCGATGCGATGTAGCCCTCGGCCTGCTCGATCTCGGTGATCACCGCGTTGCGGTCGGCGGCCTTGCGGACTGGCTGCAGGGTCGCCATGCGAATCGACGCTACCGCGCGAACCGTCGATCGGCGAACGCTGGGATTTGAACAAATCATTACCGAATGACTACGCGGGGTGGTTCAGCGCAGCGTGCGGTACAACTTGAGCGCCTCGCGGTTGATCGAGCGCAGGCCGGGCATCCTGGCCAGCCCGACGAGCCGGTCGATGAGCGGCACGGCCCGCTCGACCAGCAGATTCGTCTTCGCCTGGTCGGGGGAGCTGTCGTGCACCCAGTACAGCGTGATCCCCATCTGGCACAGCCAGAGCAGCTCGGGCAGGTCGGCCCGCAGCTCCGGGTCGATCTTCGTGGTGGCGCCCTCGACGACGTCACGCAGGATCGCGATGGAGCGCTCCCGGGCCGGGGCCGACTCGGCGCTGAACGGGCTGAGCGGCGAGCCGGGCTCCACGGCCGACTTGATGAACTTGCCGGCGAACGCGTGGTACGGCGCCATCGTCTCCACCATCGTGGTGAGCGCCGCCCGGAGCCGCTCGTCGAACGGCCCCGGTGCGGCCAGGAGGGGCGCGCAGGCGGCCGCCGCGTCCTCCTGGATCGTCGCGTAGAACTCCTGGACGAGGTGATCCTTGGAGGGGAAGTAGTAGTAGGCGTTGCCCACCGACAGGCCGGCCGCCTGGGCGATGCCGCGCATGGTGGTCTTGTCGTACCCCTGGTCGCGGAACAGCTGGATCGCGGTGCGCACGATCAGCTTCTTGGTCTGCTCGCCGCGTTCAGAAGTCGCAGGTTCCACCACAGTGCTGACCATATCCGTCGCGCTGATCGTCCAAGGAACGGCGGGCGGCCCGCAGTGAGCCGGCCGACGCGGCCACTCGCCGGGCGAGCGGCCGCAGGTGCGGCTGGGCGAGGCGCGCCGCCAGCCCCCGATAGCCGTCCAGCGCCCACAGGCACATGATCCACGCCGCGTCGCCGGTGTACACGCCGCCGTCGTCGGCGACCACCGTGATGTCGGCGAGGGTCTCGGCCGGATCGAGCGCCGGATACCGGCGGCGCGCCTCCTCGGACCCCGCGGGGACGAACTCCAGCGGGACGAGCTGTGCCCGCGCCGCGAGCCAGGACCGTGCCGTGCGGCACAGTCCGCAGCCCGCGTCGTAGAGCACGGTCAGCCGGGTGATCACTGCGGCGGGGCCGGGTGCCGGGGACCCTGCGGGGGAGCCGGGGCGAAGACCGGCGGCGGGGCCATCACGATCCGCGGTGCGACGGGCGGGGCGCTCTTCTCCAGCATCCGGCGGCGGCGGTACTTGCTGAGCACGAACAGGTTGAAGAAGTGCACGGCGCCGAGGACCAGCAGTACGAACCCGAGCTTCATGGCGAGGGCCTCCATCGCCTCGCTGCCGTCGAGCAGCGGCTGCGTGATCTTCAGCGCCACGGCGACGTAGCCGAGGTTGAGCAGGTAGAACCCGACGACGAGCAGGCGGTTGACCGACGCGGCCAGGCGCTCGTCCTCGAACGCGTCGTCGAGGAACACCTGCCCGTTGCGCATCAGGGTGCGCGCGACCCACACCGTCAGCCCGATGCTGACGAGCAGGTAGATGAGGTACGTCGTGAGTTTGAGATCCATCTCCGGCCTCCTTGAACGTGTTCAACAACAAGGTAGCCCTCGATCTGAACACGTTCAATTGTGCCGCTGCTCACTCCGCCGCCTGGCGTTTCCCGAAAGAACACTGCAGCGATCCGGCATGCTCGCGCGTGACATGGACATGCCCGAGCCGCCTTTCGCCGAGTTCTACGGGGCGCACTTCCAGCGCATCGCCCTGCAGCTCTACGCGTACCTCGGCGACCACGCCGAGGCGCAGGACCTCACCCAGGAGGCGTTCTGCCGGGCCCTGCAGCAGTGGGGGCGCATCTCCCGGTACGCCGACCCGGCCGCCTGGGTGCGCCGCGTCGCCTGGAACCTCGCCACCAGCCGCCTGCGGCGCCTGCAGACGGCGGTCGGGTTCCTCGCCCGGCAGCGCGAGCAGCACGTCGACGGCCCGACGCCCGACCGGGTGGCGCTGGTCGCGGCGCTGGCCACGCTCCCGGCGGCGCAGCGGCGGGCCCTGGTGCTGCACCACCTGGGCCAGCTCGGGGTCAGCGAGATCGCCGAGCAGGAGGGGGTCGCCGAGGGCACGGTGCGCTCCTGGCTCACCCGCGGCCGGGCGAGGCTCGCCGCGCGGCTCGACGCGGAGGTGTGGCATGCCTGACCTGATCGAGGACGCGTTTGCGCGCTTCGCCGAGGAGTACTCCGGGACGTTCCGCCCGCTCCCGGCCGAGGCGCTGCCGAGGTGGCGGCGGGCCCGGCGACGCGGGGCGTGGTGGCTCGGCGGGCTCGCCGCGGCCCTGGCCGCCGCGCTGACGGCCAACGCCCTGCAGCCGGCCGCCCCGGACAACACCCCCAACCGGGTCGTCGAGCGCACGGTCCGCCTGCCCGGCGCCCGAGGGACGATGTACGCCGACTTTGCCGACGCCGCGCACGGCTGGGTGGTGTTCAGCGACTGCCCGGCCGAGTACCGGTGCACCGCCACCCTGGGCCGCACCACCGACGGCGGTCGCCGCTGGGCCCCCGTGCCTCTGCCGGGGCCGCCCGGCAACCACTACCCGCTTCTGAGTGCCACCGGCCCGGACTCCGCGCTCGTCGTCGCGGACCGGCCGGACGGCACGGCGGTCTGGTGGGAGACGACGGACGGCGGCCGCACGTTCCGGCCCGCGCCCGACCTCGCCGAGCCGGCGCTCACCGACTGGCTGACCGCCCGGCGGGGCGGCGCCTACCCGGCTTCGGCACACTGGCGGGTCGAGCAGGACGGGCTGGTCACGTGGGCGTCGTACTCGCCGGACGGCGGCCGGAGCTGGCGGACCCTCCCGGTCGAGCTGCCGGCGAGCGGCGTGCTGCGGGTGACCCACGACGACCGGGAAGCCTGGGTGATCACCTCGACGCCGAACCGCGTCTTCCGGCTCACGCCCGACGCCGCGGTGGAGGTACCGGGGTTCCCTGCCTCCGCGACCGTGGCGATGCCCGGCGCGGTCGGCGGCGGGCTGCTCATCACCCTGCCGGGCGAGGGGATGGGTGTGTGGCGGGACGGGCGGTTCACTCCCTTCCCGCAGCCGCTGGGCGCCGCCGCCGCCAACGGGCGAGTGCTGCGTGACGGGTCGATCGCACTGAACCTGGTCGGTGCGGGCCCGGTCAGCGAGGGCCTGGCCGTCGGCGCCGAGGGCGGCCCGTGGGTCTGGTACAGGCCGCCCGCCGGGTAGGCGCCGCGCCTAGGAGAAGGCGGCGATCAGCAGGGCCGTGCCCAGCAGGGCCAGGTGGTGCAGGGCCTGGTCGGCGACGTACATGCCGTTGACCGGGCTCGTCGTCTCGGCGAACTCGGGGGAGCGGGTCAGCCGCAGCACGGCCCGCACCGGCCAGCGCCGGTCCAGCAGGCCGTGCGTGAGCGCGGAGAAGGCGAGGCCGGCGACGACGCCCACGGGGGAGAGGGGCAGGCGCAGCGCGGCCGCCGTCAGCAGCAGCACCGCGGTCAGCGTGAGGTGGTAGGTCAGCAGGTGGCCGCCCAGCGCCCGCCAGGCGGCGGCGCCGGAGGAGGCCTTCAGGGAGGCCTGGTGGTCGGTCTGCGCGATGTGGTCGCCGAGGGAGTGGCCCACGAAGAGGGCGGCCAGGGCGACGGCGAACACCACGGACCTGATCAGCGTGTCATGCGACATGATGGACTGGCTCCTCACTGAGCGCTTCGCCGGGGAGGGAGCAGCGGGGCGGCTCGGTCTTGGCGGATGGGGCCGTCCCGCCGGCCCGGGACCTGCATGGCGTCGATGGAAGCCCGATCATCCGTCGGCGCCACGGGCGTCTGCTATGTAGAACGTGGCAGAACACATGTGTCCTGAGTCGCGCTACGGCGGAAAATCAGTAACTCATCGGACAACTCGGACGTTGCGTATAAGTGCGCAGCGACCCGATCGGCCCCGTCCCCGTGCTCTATCTGGCCGGTTGGGGCCGAAGCGGTAGCACGCTCGCGGAGAGCCTGCTGGATCGGGTGCCCGGGCTCGTGGGCGTCGGCGAGATCAAGTTCCTCTGGGAGCGCGGGGTCCTGCAGAACCGGCGGTGCAGCTGCGGCACGCCGTTGCGCTCGTGCGGGTTCTGGGGACTGGTGTTCGAGGAGGCGTTCGGCGGGCTGCCGGACGAGGAGACCGCCCGGGAGCTGGACGCCGCGTCCCGGCGCTTCCGCACCCGTCACCTGCCGGGGCTGCTGCTGCGGCCGGACAGCCCACCCGACGCCGAGCGGCTGCGGTGGTACTACGAGACGCTCGGCCGCCTCTACCGCGCGATCGCCACGGTCAGCGGCGCGCGGGCGATCGTCGACTCGTCGAAGTTCCCGTCGTACCTCACCGCGCTGCTCCAGTCGCCCGGGCTGGACGTGCGGGTCGCGCACATCGTCCGGGACCCGCGCGCCGTGGCGTACTCCTGGCAGCGCCACCGCCACGACCCCGACGCCCCGGGCGACGCCCGCATGCCGCGCATGCACCCGGGCTTCACCGCCCTGTACTGGTCGGCCTGGAACCTCGCCACCGAGCGCATCGCCCGGCGCTCGGGGCTGCCCTACCTGCGGTTCCGGTACGAGGACCTGATCGCCGACCCCGGCGGCACGCTGCGCGCAATCACCGACCTCGGCGGGGTGCCGGCCGCCGAGGTGCCGGTCACCGACGCCGGCGAGGTGTTCGTGCCGCGCACCCACCAGGTGTCGGGCAACCCGATGCGCATGCACGCCGGGCCGGTCGCCCTGCGCCTCGACGACGAGTGGACCAGGGGCATGCCGACCCGCCACCGGTACCTCACCGGCGCGGTCACCGTGCCGCTGCGGCACCGGTACGGGTACAAGGACACCTAAACCCCGGCGGCGAGGCGCCGATCGGACCTGTGTGAAGGCGTGGCTCGTGTCGGCCGCCGTCGTGGTGTCGCTCGCCCTCGCGGGCACGCTGACCTGGCAGCACTACGTCGGCCAGGTGAACCAGGCGGACCTGCTCGGCGACACCGGCCGCGACCGGGCCGGCCGGCCGCGCCAGATCGACATCCTCTCGGCCCCGCGCGCCTCGGCCGGGGCCTCCGCGATGCCGAGCGCCGGCCACCCGGCCGGGATCGACGCCGAGCCGGGGCGCAACATCCTGCTCGTCGGGCTCGACGCCCGGCCCGAGGAGGACCGGGCCACGTCCCGGGCCGACACCGTGATCGTGGTGCACGTGACCGCGGCCGGCGACAGGGCGTACCTCGTCTCGCTGCCCCGCGACACCCGGGTCGCCATCCCGGGGCACGGCACCGACAAGCTCAACGCCGCGTTCGCGTTCGGCGGCTTCGAGCTGCTCGCCCAGACCGTGCAGAAGATCACCGGGCTGGTCTTCGACGCCGGGGCGATCATCGACTTCGCCGGGCTGCGCAAGGTGGTCGACGCCGTCGGCGGGGTGGAGCTGTGCGTGGACGAGGAGACCACCTCGGTGCACGTGGGGTGGGACGCGAACGGGAAGGAGACGGCGCCCTTCCGCCTCATCCCGCCCTCGTTCCGGCCGGAGAGGATCGCCGGGGTGCGGCCCCAGGTCTACCACGTCGGGTGCCGCCACTTCGCGGGCTGGGAGGCCCTGGACTACGTGCGCCAGCGCGAGCTCATCCCCGACGGGGACTACGGCCGGCAGCGCCACCAGCAGCAGCTCCTGCGGGCCCTGGCCGAGAAGATCACCTCGGCCGGGGTGCTGGCCAACCCCATCGCGCTCAACCGGGCGATCGGCGCGGTCGGCGACTCGCTCACCTTCGACGGCAACGGGGCCTCGATCACCGACTGGATCGTGCGGCTGCGCGCGATCGGCCCGGACGACCTGACCCTGCTGCGCACCAACGGCGGGCAGTTCCACACCGAGCAGCGCGACGGCCGGGACTACGAGCACCTCGACGAGACCACCGGCGAGCTCTTCGCCGCCGCCCGGGCCGACCGCCTCGACGGCTTCGCCGCGCGGCACCCGGACTGGGTGATCCACGCGAACTAGGACGTTTCGGACTGGTTCCCCGATTCTGCTGGTTCAACCCCAGTCGAGGTCAAGGCGCGTAATGACCAGTCACCCGAACCCTCGTTACCTTAGGGGGACGCGGGACCCCCACCCCCTACAAAACGCCTGCACAACGCGGTCCGGTGTTAGCTTCGGCATCGATTCCGGCAAATCGGTGAGGAGCCTTCCGATGACCGCTACGGCCCCGGCCCGGCCCCGGCTGCCCTTCGACCGGCCCGGCGTCCTCGACATCGCGCCGCTGTACGAGGTGCTGCGCCGCGAGGGCCCGCTCACCCGGGTCACCACGCCCGCCGGCGACCCCGCATGGCTGGTCACCGCCTACGCCGAGGCGAAGCAGATCTTCGGCGACCGGCGCTTCGGCCGCTCCCACCCGGCGCCCGAGACGGCGGCCCGCGTGACCCAGGCGGTGGTGGCCTCCGGGCCCTCCGGCAACTACGAGACGGAGGAGCGGGACCACGCCCGGATGCGCCGGCTGCTGGTCCCGGCCTTCTCCGCCTCCCGCATGCGCCGCCTGGCCGGCCGCATCGAGGAGCTCACCGAGCGCTGCCTCGACGACATGCGGGCCGCCCGCGACGCCCGCCCGGACGAGCCGGTCAACCTGCACGACCTGCTCGCCTACCCGCTGCCGATGCTCGTGATCTGCGAGCTGCTGGGCGTGCCGTACGCCGACAACGACCACTTCCGCGAGCTCTCCCGGCGGATGAGCCGGATGGACGGCGGCCCCGACGCGCGGGCGGCGCTGACGGACTTCATGGTGTACATGAGCGGCCTGGCCGAGGCCAAGCGGCGCGAGCCCGGCCCCGACCTCATCTCCGACCTCGTGGCGGTGCAGGCCGAGGACCCCACGTTCGCCGAGCACGAGCTGGCCACCCTGGCGGCCGGGATCATCTTCGCCGGCCACGAGACCACCTCCGCCCGCATCGACCTGGGCGCTCTGCTGCTGCTGTCCGACCCGGGCCGGCGTGACCGGCTGGCCGCGGACCCCGACGGGCAGATCGGTGCCACCGTGGAGGAGATCCTGCGCATCACCGCACCCGGCGATCTGGGGCTGCTGCGGTACGCCCACGAAGACGTCGAGATCGGCGGCGTGACCATCGCCGCCGGCGACGCGGTCATCATCTCCAACAACGCGGCCAACCGCGACGCGGCGGTCTTCCCGGACCCGGCCGAGTACGATCCGGCCCGCCAGCCCAACGCGCACCTGTCCTTCGGCCACGGGGCCCATGCCTGCATCGGCGCCAGCCTGGCCCGCACCGAGCTGCGCATCGCGTTCCCGGCGCTGCTGCGCCGCTTCCCGGGCCTGCGCCTGGCCGTCGGCCTCGATGACGTCGAGGTCCGGCACAACCGGGTCACCGGCGGCGTCGACAACGTCCCGGTGACCTGGTGACGGCCCCGCCGGGCGCCGCCGGCCCGGTCCCCGGCGGGACACCGCGAGCGGGTGGCCGCTCCTTCGGCGAGGATGGGCCGCATGAGCGTCACCCTGCTGCGGATCGTCCCGGCCCGCCCCGACTGGCAACCGACCGAGGAGGCCGTCGACGCCGCCGCCGAGGCGCTGCGGGCCATGTGCCCGTCCGCCGACGAGTTCGCCATCGTCTGCTACGCCGAGCCGACGCTCATCGACGAGTCCGGCGCCGCCCGCTTCGAGCTGCGGGTCCGCAACCCGGCCCGGCCGCGGCTGTCCCCGGCCGAGCTGGACCGCCTGGCCACCCTCCTGGGCGCCGACCTGCGCCAGCTCCTCGTCCCCAGCTGACCGCCGGCTCCTCGTCACCGAGCTGACCATCGCCTCTCCGTCCCGCGCCGACCCCGCGTCCTCCCGTCCCGCGCCGACCCCGCGTCCTCCCGTCCGGCGCCGATCCCGCGTCCTCCCGTCCCGCGCCGACCCCGCGTCCTCCCGTCCGGCGCTGACCCCGCGTCCTCCCGTCCGGCGCCGACCCCGTCGCCTCCCGTCCGGCGCCGACCCCGCGTCCTCCCGTCCGGCGCCGAACCCGTCGCCTCCCGTCCCCGGTGACCGTCGCCGATACCGTCAAGCTTGGTGACTTTTCACTGGCGGAATGTTTGAGGCGGCAGCTATGTTGTACGCGGCGTCGGGCGGGGTCAACCAGGCCCCGGCAGAGTAAGGCGGGCGGCTACATGCAGTTCGGGATCTTCACCGTTGGTGACGTTACGCAGGACCCGACCAACGGGCGGGTGCCCACCGAGGGCGAGCGGATCAAGGCGATGATGACCATCGCGCTCAAGGCCGAAGAGGTCGGGCTCGACGTGTTCGCGCTGGGGGAGCACCACAACCCGCCGTTCGTGCCCTCGTCGCCGACGACCATGCTCGGGTGGATCGCGGCGCGGACCACGCGGCTGCGGCTGTCCACGGCCACGACGCTGATCACGACCAACGACCCGGTCAAGATCGCCGAGGACTACGCGATGCTGCAGCACCTGGCCGACGGCCGGGTGGACCTCATGATGGGCCGCGGCAACACCGGGCCGGTGTACCCCTGGTTCGGCCAGGACATCCGCAACGGCATCGCGCTCGCGGTCGAGAACTACGCGCTGCTGCGGCGGCTCTGGCGCGAGGACGTCGTGGACTGGGAGGGGAACTTCCGCACGCCGCTGCAGGGGTTCACGTCCACGCCGCGCCCGCTCGACGGGGTGCCGCCGTTCGTCTGGCACGGGTCGATCCGCAGCCCGGAGATCGCCGAGCAGGCCGCGTACTACGGCGACGGGTTCTTCGCCAACCACATCTTCTGGCCGAAGGAGCACACCCAGCGGATGGTGGACCTCTACCGCCGCCGGTTCGAGCACTACGGGCACGGCGGCGCCGACCAGGCCATCGTCGGGCTGGGCGGCCAGGTCTTCATGCGCAAGAACTCGCAGGACGCCAAGCGCGAGTTCCGGCCGTACTTCGACAACGCCCCCGTCTACGGGCACGGCCCCTCGCTCGAGGACTTCTCGGCGCAGACGCCGCTGACCGTGGGCAGCCCGCAGGAGGTCATCGACCGCACCCTGGGCTTCCGGGAGTACGTCGGCGACTACCAGCGCCAGCTGTTCCTCGTCGACCACGCCGGCCTGCCGCTGAAGACCGTGCTGGAGCAGCTCGACATCCTCGGCGAGGAGGTCGTGCCGGTGCTGCGCAAGGAGTTCGCCGTCGGGCGGCCCGAGCACGTGCCGGACGCCCCGACGCACGAGTCCCTGAAGCAGGCCGCGGAGCAGCAGGCCGCAGAGCAGCAGGCCGCGGAGCAGCAGGCCGCGGAGCAGCAGGCCGCGGAGCAGCAGGCCGCGGAGAAGGTGGAGGCGTAAGTGAGCCGCTCGATCGTCGCGGTCACCGCGGGCCTGAGCCAGCCGTCGTCGTCGCGGCTGCTGGCCGACCGGCTCGCGGCGGCCGTGCAGGCAGAACTCGGCGAACAGGCCGGCGTGCGGGTGTTCGAGCTGCGCGACGTGGCCCATGAGATCACCGATCACCTGCTGACCGGCTTCCCGCCGCCGCGCCTCAAGGAGGTCGTCGACGCGGTGGCCGGGGCGGACGGGCTGGTCGCCGTGACGCCGATCTTCAACGCGTCGTACAGCGGGCTGTTCAAGTCGTTCTTCGACGTCCTCGGCGACGACGTGCTGCGGGACAAGCCGGTGCTGCTCGGCGCGACCGGCGGCACGGCCCGGCACTCGCTCGCCCTGGAGCACGCGCTGCGGCCGATGTTCGCCTACCTGCGCGCGGTGGTGGCCCCGACGACGGTCTTCGCGGCCACCGAGGACTGGGCCGCCGGCGGCGACAACGGGCTGGCCGACCGCATCTCCCGCGCCGGGTCGGAGCTGGCCGCCCTGGTCGCGGTCCGCAAGCCCGTCGAGGTGAAGGACCCGTTCGAGCTCACCGGGTCGTTCGAGGACCTACTGGGCGACCTCCGGCGCTGACACCATGATCCACACGGCGAGGTCGTCGACCATCAGGTGCTCGGCGACCTCGAAGCCCGCCGAGCGGTAGACCTCGACGTTGCGCGGGTTGGACGTCTCCAGGTAGGCGGGCAGCCCGTCGGCCGCGGCCCGCTCGAGGCCGGCCCGCATGGCCGCCCGGCCCAGCCTGCGGCCGCGGTGCTCCGGGTGGCTGGCCAGCACCCCGAGGTACCAGTGCGGCGTCTTCGGCATCCTGCCGTGCACGACCTCGTGGTAGCGGGCGAACCGGCCGGTCCGTGGCGAGTCTTCGGCTCCGTCGCCGCCGGGCGGGCGGGGCGGGTCCCACATGGCGACCGCGGCGCCGCCGTCGGCGATCCACACCGTGCCGTGCCCGACGCGCGCGTCGAACATGCTGCCGGCCATGGCGGCGGCCTCGGCGGGGAACGTCGCGTCGTCGGGCAGGAGCCAGCGTATGGCCGGGTCGGCGGCGAAGGCGGCCACGAAGGTCGCTACGGCGGCCGCCCGGTCCGCGGGGGTGGCCACAGCGATGTCGGGGTTCACGCGGGTCCTCACTTTCGACAGGTACGCGTCGATGGCGTCGCGGTTGCGGCTGAGACAGGCGATCCGGGCGTCCATGCGGTCGCGTTCCTGCCGCAGCAGGTCGACGACCTCGGGCCCGGCGTCGGAGATCGTGATGCTGCACGGGTTGTCCAGGCAGGGCAGCACATTCTTGATCAACCGGGTGGGCAGGCCGGCCTCGAGCAGGCCGCGGATCTGCTGCACCCGGTCGACCAGGTGCTCGCCGTAGTCGCGGTAGCCGTTGTCCCGCCGGGCGGGGGTCAGCAGGCCCTGCTCCTCGTAGTACCGCAACAGCCGGGCGGGCGTTCCCGTGCGGGCCGACAGTTCGCCGATGCGCATGTGTGACCCGCCTCCCACCGATTGACCTTCACACTAATGTGAGGGTCCGACGATGGCGAGCATGCCCCTCGCCGTCCTGTCCGCGGCCCAGTTCCTGCTGGCCCTGGACTACTCCATCGTCTACGTCGCCCTGCCCGGCATCGCCCGCGACCTGCACCTCGGCCTGAGCGCGGCGCAGTGGGTGGTGAGCGCCTACGCGGTGCCGTTCGCCGGGTTCCTGCTGCTCGGCGGGCGCCTGGCCGAGCGCGTCGGCCCCGGGCGGCTGTTCGTGGCCGCGACGCTGCTCTTCGGCCTGGCGAGCGCCGCCGGCGGGCTGGCGGGGGACGGGCCGGTCCTGCTGGCCGCGCGGGCCGTGCAGGGTGTGGCGGCGGCGCTGCTGCAGCCGGCGATCCTCGGCCTGCTCGGGGCCCGGTTCCCGGCCGGACCGGCCCGCACCCGCGCGCTGTCGGTGTGGAGCGCGGTCGGGGCCTCCGGGCTGGCGGCGGGGGTCGTGCTGGGGGGTGCGCTCACGCGGTACAGCTGGCGCTGGACCTTCCTCGTGAACATCCCGGTGACGCTCGCCTGCGCGGCCGGCGCCGCGATCTGGCTGCGCTCGGCCGTCAGGGGGCCGGCGGATCGGGACCCGGTCGGCGCGGCGCTGCTCGGCACCGGGGCGGCCTTCGGCGCCTCGCTCGGCCTGACGCTGGGCGGCCCGGCCGGCTGGGCCATGGTCGCGCTCGCCGTGGTGCTCCTGGCCCTGACGCGGGCGCCGCAGCCCCGGTCGCTGCGCGTCGGTGCGGTGGCCGCGGCGCTGTACATGGCCAGCGTCGGCTCGGAGTTCTACGTGGTGACGGTCATGCTGCAGGACCGGGACGGGCTCTCGCCGCTGCGGGCCGGGCTCGCCTTCGTGCCCCTGGCCGCGCTGGTCACGGTGGGCGGGGCGGTCACCGGGCGGCTGGTCCGGCGCTTCGGGGCGGGCCGCACGCTGGCCGCCGGGTTCGTTCTCGCCGCCGCCGGGCTGGCCTGGCTGGCCGCGGCCAACCGGGGCTACGCCGCCGCGATCCTGCCCGGACTCCTGGTCAGCGGGCTGGGGCACGGGATCGTCTACACGTCGATGTTCAACGTCGGCGGGCGGGACGTGCCGGCCGAGCGGCAGTCGTCGGCCGGGGCGGTGATGACCACGGCGCAGTACCTCTCCGGGGCCGTCGCCATCGCCGCGCTCACCCTGCCGCTGCGCGCGGGCTCCTACTCGGCGGCCTTCTGGGCCACGGCCGCGGCGGCGTTCGCCGGAGCGCTGGTCGCGCTCCGGCGAACCGCGGCTGACTAGGCGGTGTGCTCCTTCTTGTCGCCCGCCCACTCGACGTGGAACGTACCCTCGCGGTCGACCCGCTTGTAGGTGTGCGCGCCGAAGTTGTCGCGCAGGCCCTGGATCAGCGAGGCGGGCAGCCGATCGGCGCGCAGGCCGTCGAAGTAGGACAGCGACGAGGAGAACGCCGGGGTCGGGATGCCGGCCGCGGCGGCGGCCGCGACGACCCGGCGCCAGCTGGGCACGCCGGCGTTGACGGCCTCGGCGAAGTACGGCGCCACCATGAGGCTCTTGAGGCCCGGGTTCTCGTCGTAGGCCTCGCGGATCCGGTTGAGGAACCGGGCCCGGATGATGCAGCCGCCGCGCCAGATCGTGGAGACCTTGCCGCGGTCGATGTCCCAGCCGTACTCCTCCGAGCCCGCCTGGATGTGGTCGAACCCCTGCGCGTAGGCGACGATCTTCGACGCGTAGAGGGCGGCCCGCACGTCCTCGATGAACTGGTCGCGGTCCGGCACCTCCAGCGCGGCGACCTCGGTGCCGAACGCCTCGCGGGCGGCGGCGCGCTGGTCGGCGTGGCCGGACAGCGAGCGGGCGAAGGTGGCCTCGGCGATGCCGGTGATCGGCACGCCCAGGTCGAGCGCGCTCTGCACCGTCCAGCGGCCGGTGCCCTTCTGCTCGGCCTGGTCCAGCACGATGTCGACGAAGGCCTTGCCCGAGTCGTCGTCCACGTGGGCCAGCACGTCGGCGGTGATCTCGATGAGGAACGACTCGAGGTCGCCGGTGTTCCAGGTGCGGAAGATGTCCGCGATCTCGGCCGGGGTGGCGTTCAGGCCGGCCCGCAGCAGGTCGTACGCCTCGGCGATGAGCTGCATGTCGGCGTATTCGATGCCGTTGTGCACCATCTTCACGAAGTGGCCGGCGCCGTCGGGCCCGATGTGCGTGCAGCACGGGGTGCCGTCGACCTTCGCCGAGATCTTCTCGAACATGGGGCCGAGCTTCTGGTACGACTCCGGGGAGCCGCCGGGCATGATGCTCGGGCCGAGCAGGGCGCCCTCCTCGCCGCCGGACACGCCGGTGCCGCAGAAGTGCAGCCCGTGCTCGCGCAGGGCCTGCTCGCGGCGGCGGGTGTCGGCGAAGTGCGCGTTGCCGGCGTCGACGATCATGTCGCCCTCCTCCAGGAGGGGGACCAGCTCGTCGATGACCGCGTCGGTGGGGCCACCGGCCTTGACCATGATGATGACGGCGCGCGGGCGGGCCAGCGAGGCGACGAAGTCGGCCATCGACTCGCCCGGCACGAACGTGCCCTCGTGCCCGAACTCGTCCACCAGGCGGCGGGTGCGCTCATACGAGCGGTTGTGCACGGCCACGGTGTAACCGTTGCGGGCCAGGTTCCGGGCCAGGTTGCGACCCATCACGGCCAGTCCGGTCACGCCGATCTGCGCCAGGTCGGACATCTTCGATGCACCTCATCCAGTCGAGCGGATCTGCCCCGAAAGGCTACCCGCCCACTGTCCCCCGTTCCGGAGGCGCAGGTGCCGCGTTCCAACCATCAGGATTCGCGGAGCCGCTGCTTCCGCACCATCAGGGTGATCGTCCGGTCGCAGAAGGCGACCAGATCCCAGGAGATGCGCAGCTGGTCGCCCCGCCTGCCGAACCAGCGCTTGGGCTGCACCACCAGCGTCGCGATCGAGGGGGTGCCGTCCCGCCCGATCACCGTCTCGATCCTGTCCACCGTGCCGATGGGCAGCCCGACCAGATCCACGACCGGCCGGTTGAGCAGATCGATTCCCATGAGCGGGCACGTTCCCCGCGACGGTGATCGATAAACTACCGGCCGCGTATACCGTCCAGCGCGACGGTCAGGACGCGCTCCCGCTGGGCGTCGTCCACGTAACCGCCCGCGGTCAGGCCCGAGATCATCCGCAGCAGGTCGTCGGAGCTCACGTCGGTGCGGGCCAGCCCGGCCTCCTGGGCGCGGGTGAGCAGGGCGTCGGCCGCGCGGTACATCGACTCGCGGGCGCCCCGGATCATCTCCGAGTCGCGGTTGATCTCCTCGTAGATCGCCCGCTTGGTGGCCAGGTAGCCGACGAACCGGCGCAGCCACAGGGCCAGCGCGTCCCACGGGGGCAGGTCGGCCACGTCGCCGGCGGCCCGGCACAGGGCCTCGATCTCGTCGGTGTAGACGGCGTCGAAGAGGTCCCGGCGGGTGGGGAAGTTGCGGTACAGCGTGCCGATACCGACGCCGGCCCGGCGGGCGATCTCCTCCAGCGAGGCGCCCGAGCCGTGCTCGGCGAAGGCGTCGCGGGCGGCCGCGATCAGCGCGTCGAAGTTGCGCCGCGCATCGGCCCGCTGCGGTCGCCGCACGCCGGGCTGGGTCTGCCCGGGCTGGGTCTGCATTCCACCGTCACCTTGTATCGGAGGTACTCCTCCACTTTAGCACCGCCTCGGCGAGGGCCTCAGCGCCGCCTTGGCGAGGGCCTCAGCGCCGCCTTGGCGAGGGCCTCAGCGCCGCCTTGGCGAGGGCCTCAGCGCCGCCTTGGCGAGGGCCTCAGCGCCGCCTTGGCGAGGGCCTCAGCGCCGCCTCGGCGGGGGCCTCGGCGCCACCTCCGGGAGTGGGATGGTGGTACGACTGGGCCATGGACGCGCTCGAACTGGCGGCGGACAACGCGGCCCACTTCTGGACCCTCATCGGCACCGCGCGCGGCTACGACGTGCGGCGCCATCCGGGCCTGCTGGCCGTGGACGGCGACGAGCGGGCCGGGCTGCGGGTGCTCACGCTGGCCGCCGGCCTGCCGCAGGAGGGCCGCGCGGCGCTGGACGCGCTGCTCCCGCGCCCGGGCCGGGTCGTGGTCGAGGACGCCTTCGGGGCCGTGGAGCTCACCGCCCGCGGCATGTCCTCGCGGCAGATGCCCGTGATGATCCGGCTGCCCGGCGAGCCCGTCGGCGAGCCCGCCCTCCCGGTGCGCCGGGTGACGACCCCGGACGAGCTGCGCACGGCGGAGCGGCTCGTGGTGGAGGGCTTCGCGCTCGAGCACTTCCAGCCGTGGACGCCGGGCGTGGTCCTCCCGCCGGTACTGCTGGAAGGCGCCGAGCTGTACCTGGCCCACCTCGACGGGGAGCCGGCCGGGGCGTGCCTGGTCGTCGAACAGGACGAGGCGGTGGGCGTCTACTTCGTGACGACGATGCCGCAGTTCCGCTCGCGCGGCGTGGGGCGGGCCCTGATGCACGCCCTGCTGCGGCGCTTCGACGACCGCCCGGTGACGCTCACCGCCTCCCGCCTGGGCCGGCCCCTCTACGAGTCGCTGGGCTTCGAGCGCATCGCCGACGCGGCCTGGTGGTCCTAGTCGGCGTCCTCGAGGCGCAGGGCCCCCGACGGGCAGCCGAGGACGGCCTGGTGGACCGCCTCGCGCAGGGACGGCGGCGGGTGCTCGTCGAGCACGACCACCACGCCGTCCTCCTCGCGCTGGTCGAAGACCTCGGGCACGCGCAGCGCGCACTGGCCCGAGCCCACGCACACGCCGGTGTCGGCGCAGACCCGCACGGCGCTCACCACGTCACCGGCACCTCGTCGACGCCGCCGGTGAGCCGGTTGTGCCGGATCTCGATGGCGTCGACGGGCACGGCCAGGCGCAGGCCGGGGAAGCGGCGCAGCAGCGCGGGGAACACGGTGCGCAGCTCGGTGCGGGCGAGGTTGGCGCCGATGCAGACGTGGGCGCCGTGGCCGAAGGCGAGGTGCGCGGTGGGGCGGCGGGCCGGGTCGAACTCGTCCGGGTCGGCGAAGACCGTCGCGTCGCGGTTGGCGGCGTTGCTGGCGATGAGGACCGCCTCGCCGCGGGCGATGGTCACGCCGCCGACCTCGACGTCCTCGTGGGCGTACCGCAGCAGCCCCAACCCGCCGGGCGCGGTGATCCGCAGGATCTCCTCCACCGTCGGGCCCACCTGCCCGTCCGGGTCCTCGGCGAACCGGTCGCGCCGGCTCGGGTCGGACAGCAGCAGCAGGACGCCCAGGTCGATGCGGGTCGAGGTGGTCTCGTGCCCGGCGAAGATGAGCCCGGCGGCCAGGCGGGCCAGCTCGTCCTCGCTGAACGTGGGGTCCTCGGCCTGCGCGGCCACCAGGTCGGAGATGACGTCGGGGCCGGGCTCGCGCCGCTTGGCCTCGGCCAGCGTTGCGGTGTACGCCTTGAAGTCCGCCATCGCCGCCCGCGCGTCGGCGCCGCCGTCGATCATCCCGATGCGCTGCGACAGCTGCCGGAAGTGCCCGCGGTCCGCGTAGGGCACGCCCAGCAGCTCGCAGATGACCAGCACCGGCAGCGGGAAGGCGAGCAGCTCGTGCAGGTTGACCGGCTCGCCCGGGCGGGCGTCGCGGGCGGCCTGCATGTCGTCGAGGCAGCGGGCGGTCAGCTCCTCGATCCGCCCGGCCAGCCGGCGCATCCGGGGCGCCGAGAAGGCCGGGACCAGCAGCCGGCGCATCCGGGTGTGCTCGCGCTCCTCGGTCTCGTACTCGCCGCTCGGCCCGTCGAGCACCGCGGCGTGGGAGACCCGGGCCGCCGTCTCGGGCGTCGGGTGGGAGCGGCCGAAGCGCCGGTCGCCGAAGATCTGCTTCGCCTCGGCGTAGGCGGTGACCAGCCATGCGGGGTCGCCGGCGGGCGTGGTGACCCGGGTGAGCGGGCCCTCACGGCGCAGCACCTCGTACAGCGGCGCGATGTCGAGGACGTTGGGCCGGTCGAAGGGCAGCCGGGGCCGGGCCGGGGCCGTAGCAGTCATCGGGAAGCTCCTTACGCATTTGCCAATATCGATGTCAGGCTAACACGTAGTCACGGACTCCAGGCTCCCCGTAACGGCGGCGGCCGCCCTCACCCGGGGGAGAGGACGGCCGTGCCGCAGTCAGACCAGCCACTCGCCGGCGACCATCAGGTCGCGGCCGGCGAGCTCGTCGACCTCCCGCCAGGCCTGGATCAGCTCGGGGCGGATGCGGAAGTACGGGTAGTTGCGCCCCCGCCGCGGGTCGAAGCCCGTCTTGGCCGCGAACGCGTCGCCGAGCTCGTCCGGGACCTCCTCGACGCGCTGCGCCGTTCCCTCGATGAGCACCACGTCCCGGGTCGGCCCGACGGTGAGGCGGACCCGGCCGCCCGCGAGCAGGTTGCGGGCCGTCGGGTTGGTGGCCGCGGTCGAGATCAGCAGGGTCTCGCCCTCCCAGAGGAACGACAGGGGCACCAGGTACGGCGTGCCGTTGGCGTCGGCGGTGGCCACCCAGGCGTCGACGTCGTGCTCGAGCCGGTGCAGGGTGTCCTCGCGGCGCCGCGCGAGCGGCCGGGGAGACGGCGCCATCAGCCCGCGGCCTGCTTGACCAGGGCGCCGATGCGCGCCTCGTCGCCGGGCGTCAGGGACTTCAGCGCGTAGGCGCTCGGCCACATCTCGCCGTCGTCGAGGCCGGCCTGGTCGCTGAAGCCGAGGGTGGCGTAGCGCGACTTGAACTTCGCCGCGCTCTGGAAGAACAGCACCACCTTGCCGTCGCGGGCGTAGGCCGGCATGCCGTACCACAGCTTCGGCATCAGTTCCGGCGCGTTCGCGGTGACGATGGCGTGGATCCGCTCGCCGATGGCGCGGTCGGAGTCGGACATCTTGGCCAGCTTGCCCAGAATGTCCTTCTCGCCGGCCTCCCGGGCCTTGTTCGGGTCGCGGCGGGAGGTGTTGCGCAGCTCCTCGCCGTGGTCCTTCATCGCGGCGATCTCCTCGGCCGAGAACCCGCCGAACTTGCTGGTCTTCGTGGTGGTGGTCATCTTCGTCGCTTCCTTCTTCGGTGTACGGCGGAAAAGTCGGTCGAGCAGGGTCGCCATCACTGGTCCTGGAGCAGGCCGAGGACGTTGCCGTCCGGGTCGGTGACGGTGGCGACCAGGCGCCCGCCGCCCACGTCGCGCACGTCCTCCCGCACGACGGCGCCGGCCGCCACCACCTCGGCGAGCTTGGCCGCGAGGTCCGGCACGTGCCAGTACGCCACCGGTGAGGTCATGCCCTGCGGCCCGCCGCCCGGGACGAGGCCGATCTGCTGGCCGTCCACCTCGTAGCCGACGTAGAACGAGCCGTCGGTCTGCGGGGCGACGCCGAGCAGCGCGGAGTACACCTCCTTGGCCCTGGCCAGGTCCGATACCGGGTGCAACACGGTTCTGATGATGTTTCCCGCTGCGTTGTCGCTCATGACGTAAAGCCTCGCCGAGCGGCCGCCCGGTGACATCCGTGGCGAGCACGGAGACGACCACGGAGAGCCCTCACGGATAATGGGGCCCGTGGCGGCGCAGACGGGGATCTCGGGTCGGGAGGCGGAGGTGCTGTCCCTGGTCGGGGAGCACCTGAGCAACGCGGAGATCGCCGCGCGGCTGTTCATCTCCGTGCGCACCGTGGAGACCCACGTCTCCTCGCTGCTGCGCAAGCTCGGCGCGGCCGACCGGCGGGCCCTCGCACAGCTCGCGGCCGAGTGGAGCCGGGCCGGCCGCGGTGGCCGGCCCGCGCCCGGGCTGCCGTCCCCGGTGACCCGGTTCGTCGGCCGGACCCGGGAGCAGGCCGGGCTGGCCGCCGCGCTGCGCGAGCACCGGCAGATCAGCGCCGTCGGGCCGGGCGGGGTCGGCAAGACTCGGCTGGCCCTCGCGGTCGCGGCCCAGGCGGCCGGCGACTTCCCCGACGGCGTGTGGTTCATCGACCTGGTGCCGATCACCGACCCGGCGATGGTCGGGTCGGCGGTGGCCGCGGCGGTCGGCGTCGGCGAGCAGCAGGGCCGCGGGCTGGACGAGTCGGTGCTCGCCGCGCTGGCCGACCGGCACGCCCTGCTCGTGCTGGACAACTGCGAGCACGTGCGCGACGGGGTCGCGCCGTTCCTGGAGCGGCTGCTGGCCGCCTGCCCGCGGGTGAGCGTGCTGGCCACCAGCCGGGCCCGGCTGGTGGTGCCCTTCGAGCGGGTGCACCCCGTCCCGCCGCTGTCCCTGACGGGCGACGGGGAGTCCGACGCGGTCGCGCTGTTCCTGGAGCGGGCCGCGGCCGTGGGCTGGCCGGTGGCGGCCGAGCAGCACGAGCAGGCCGCCGAGATCTGCCGGCGGCTCGACGGGGTGGCCCTGGCCATCGAGCTGGCCGCCGCGCGGCTGCCGACGCTCGGGCTGGACGGGCTGGCCGCGGTGCTCGGCGACCAGCTGCGGCTGCTCACCGGCGGGGCCCGGGCCGAGGACCGGCACCGCTCGGTGCGCGCGATGCTGGACTGGAGCTACGACCTGCTCGACGAGGCCGACCGCACGCTGCTGCGCCGGGTCGCGGTCTTCGTCGCGCCGTTCACCGCCGACGCGGCCGCGCAGGTGGCGGGCTTCTCCCCGCTGGACGCGTTCGCGGTGCTGGACGGGCTGGCCCGGCTGGCCGAGCAGAGCCTGCTGGTGGCGGCCCCCTCCGCCGGGGGCACCCGCTACCGCGCGCTGGAGACGATCCGGCAGTACGGCGTCGAGAGGCTCTCCGGGTCTGGGGAGCTGCACGACGTACGGCTGCGGCACCTGCGATGGTGCGGGGCGAGCGCGGCCGGCCTGGCGGAGGACCCGCGCCCCGCCGACGGGTCCTGGCGCGCCCGGTTCGACGCGATCGCCGACGACCTGCGGGCCGCGCTCGGGTGGGCGGCCGGCGCCGCCGAGCACCGCGCGGACGCCTACCGGCTGGCCATCGCGCTGGCCGAGCTCGCGTTCACCCGCAACCTGGTCGGCGAGGCCCAGCAGCGCTACGAGCAGGCGGGCGCCCTCGCCGGGGACGACGCCCTCGCCGCCGCCGCGCTGCGCAGCGCCGCCGCGGTGGCCGGCTGTCGGCTGCTCGGCGACGACATGTACCGGCTGCACCGCGCGGCCGCCGACGCCGCTGCCCGGGCGGGGGACAAGGCCGGCGCCGCCCGCGCGATGGCCGCCGCGGCCACGACGGCCTACCGGTTCTCCGGCACGTTCATCCAGCTCCCGCCGGACGAGGAGCCGGCCGCGCTGCTGGCCGAGGCCCGCGAGCTGGGCGGCGGCGACCCCCTGACCGAGGCCGCGCTGGCGCTCGCCGAGGCCGCCGTGGTCTCCGACGCCTTCGGCTCCGACCAGGGCCCGTCCGACAACGCCGTGGCCGCGACGCTGGCCGCCGCCGAGCGGGCCGTCGAGCTGGCCCGCCGGGCCGGCGACCCCCTCGCCGTCTCGGCCGCCCTCGACTCGCTGGCCGGCGCGCGGGCCTGGGCCGGCGACAGCTTCGGGGCCGCGGCCACCGCCCGCACGCGCATCGAGATGCTCTCCGCCGTGCCGGTCGCCCCGGCCAGCATGCTCGAGCTGACCGACGCGCTCGTCTCCGGCGTCGACACCAGCCTCGGCGTCGGCGACCTGGCCACGGCCCGCGGCTGGGCCCGGCGCCTGGCCGAGCTGCCCCTGCTGGCCGAGGTGGGCCACCTGGGCCTGTCCTGGCTGCTCACCGTCGACGCGCTGGCCGGCGAGGCCGACGCCGTCCTCGACGCCGGCGGGCGCTTCCTGGAGGCCTGGGAGCGCACCGGCCGGCTGCGCGCCGCCCGCCTGGGCACCCCCGCCGCGGCCGTCGCCATGATCCACGCCCTGCGCGGCGACGACGACGCCCGGGCGCGCTGGCTCGCCTTCACCGACCGGCTCGGCGCGACCCCGGAGCGGGCCACCGGCTACGGCGCCGTCTTCGACGCCACCGTCCTGCTGCACCGCGGCGAGGTGGACGCGGCGCTGGAGCGGGTGGACGCCGAGCCCGAGCAGCTGTGGAAGTGGGTCACCTGGATCTGGCTGCACTGGTACGTCGGGCTGCGCGCCGAGGCCGCGGCGCTGGCCGGGCACCCGCAGGCCCGCGCCCGCATCGAGTCCGCCCGCAAGGTGGTGGCCGGCAACCCCATCGCCTCCGCCCAGCTGGACCGGGCCGAGGCCATCCTGGACGGCGACCGGGACCGCGTCCGCGCCACCGCCGAGGCCTTCGCCGCCGCCGGCTGCCCCTATCAGGCCGCCCGCTCCCGCACCCTCGCCGACCCCTAGGGAGACGGGCTCCGCCCCGCACCCGGGAACACGGGGCCGGGGTGCGGGCAGTCATCCCAGGAGATCCTGTCGTACCGCATCGTCACGTCGACAGGCCGGTGAGCTACGCCGCCCGCGTGATCACGTCGTGCATGCGCCGCCGGGCCAGCTCCATCCGGATGCGCCGGTCGTTGCGGGGGTCGGTCGTCGTCGGCACGATCGGCTCGCCGATGACGATCACCATGGTGGGCTTGCGCCGGAACAGCCGCCCGGCGCCGCTGGGCGGGGTGAAGCGGATCGACAGCGGCAGCACCGGCACCCGGGCCTGCGCGGCGAGGTGGAACGCGCCCCGCTTGAAGTCGCGCAAGCCGGTGTCGTACGGCCTCAGCTCCCCCTCAGGGAAGAAGTGCACGATGCGCCCCTGGGCGAGGAACAGCTCCAGCTCGGAGAAGAACGCCGGCAGCCCGGCCGCGGTGCGCGGCACGGCGACGCCGCCGAGCAGCTTCACCAGGCCGCCGTACCACCGGTTCTCGAGGTTCATCGGGGCGGCGGTGAAGACCGGGCGGCGGGGGAACAGGGCGATGCCGACGAGCGCGCTGTCCAGCAGGTGCACGTGGTTGCAGACGGTCAGCGCGCCGCCGGTGCGCGGCAGCCGGTTCTCGCCCTCGGTGCGCACCCCGAGGATCACCCGGGTCCACAGGAACAGCAGCGGGATCGCGACCGCGTAGTAGAAGGCGCTGGACAGCAGCCGGAACGTGCGGCCGGCGTATCCGGTCGGCGCCTCCGGGGCGTGCCCGGCCCGGGCGTAGACCCGCTCGATCGCCTTGACGCTGCGCTCGACCGCGTAGAGCTCGGCGAAGCTCGCGTAGGCGGCCGAGGCGGCGGCCAGCCCGTCCGGGTCGTCGATCCACTCGTCGATGCGCGCGGCCAGCGCCGCCGGGTCGCCGGCCCGGAACAGGTTGCGCGCCTCGAGGGCGAACTGGCTCGTCGCGCTGCGCCGGCCGTCGGCGATGACCGGCACCAGGCCGCAGGAGAACGCCTCCATGCAGGACATGCCCTCGATCTCGACGTCGGAGGCGTGGACGTACAGGTCGCAGGAGCGAATGAGCGCGATGAGCTCGTCCTGCGGGTAGTAGCCGAACCGCGCGGGGTTGGGCAGCCGGGCGCCCATCCGGCGCAGGCGCTTCTCCCGCGGGCCGTGTCCGGCGAAGTGCAGCTGGATGTCCGCGGCGTGGCGGGAGCGGCGGGCGGCCCGGATGAGCACGTCCTGGCGCTTCTCGGGGGAGAGGCGGCCGACCATGAGGATCCGGAACGGCTCGCCGGCGCCGCGGACCCGGGGCGGGCCGGGCCGGAAATTGCTCCCGACGCCGTTGGAAATGACGTGCAGGCGGGCGCGGTACCCGTGCTGGCGCAGCTGCGCGGCGATGAACGTCGACGGGCAATGGATGTCGGTGAACCGCCCGTAGAAAAGCAGGCGCAGGAGGAAGTAGACGACGTGCGCGGCGGGCGGGAACCAGCCCAGGCCGATGTTGTACGTCACGTTCTCGGGCTGGATGTGGAATGCGGCGATGGCCGGCACCCCGAGCTCGCGGGCGATGCGCTGCGCGGCCCGCCCGAGGGGCCACGGCTGGTAGATGTGCACGACGTCGGCGCCCTCGATCGCGGTGCGCAACACGGCGCGGACGGGCTTGGCGAACAACGTGTTCTGCCGGTGGGCGAAGCTGCTCGCGATCGGCACGACGAGCTCGGGCACCCAGTACATGTCCGGCCCGTCGGGAGGCTCGTCCGGCGCACCGCACGCGACCACGCGCACGGTGTGCCCGCGCGCGATGAGCGTTTCGGCGAAGCGCATCGCCGAAATCGTCGTGCCGTTGTTCCCCACATTGAACGTATCGATGACCAGCGTAATGACCATTTACCCCCGCCGCTCCCGGTATCCGCGATTCCTCTCGACTGATGGACCTTGGCCGGAGGGTGCGGATCACGGCGGCAATGAGCCGGTCATATCGGACTCACGAACATGCGGACATCCCTGACCCAAACGCGTGATCAGCACGCTATCCAACACGAATCGGCGGGTCAATGCTCGTGTATGGGGCGTCACCAAAGGGTGCCCGGGAACCGGACCGGGGCGTCGCGGCTCGTCCGTGCATGCGACTGCGAATGCGAATGGCGGCGGTCACCGCGCTCGCGCTGGCGGCGGGACTGCTCGGCGGGCTCGCCGACCCGGGGCCGGCGGCGGCCAAGGGCGCGCTGTCGGTGACGATCGAGGGGCCGGGCCTTGCCGTGCCGGTCCGGCTGGAGCAGGCCGACGGCGAGGCGGGCCGGCGGCTCAACGACCTCGCGACGGCGGCCAAGGTCGACTGGTTCGGCCTGGGCAACAGGATCGAGGCCGGCCCGGCCCCGGCCGACCGCGGGCCGGCCTACGACTCGGTGTGGGAACCGGGCGGGCTGCGCCTGCTGCTGCACCCGTTCGCCGTTGGCGGCCCGCTGGTCGTGCTGCCGCCCGGCCAGCGGCGGCTGGACGACGGCACGGCGCTGACGGCGGGCTGGATGCGCGTGCCGGCCGCCCTGACCTCCCAGCTGACGGCCCTGGGCGTCCGGCCGCCGGGCTTCCTGGGCGACTTCGTCGCCCGCGTGTGCGCCGCCGCGCGGGACGTCCTCGGCGTGTCCGCTGGGAGCGCATAGCTGTCCGTCCGGCGGCGGCCGACCGGGTGGCGGCCGGGCGAGGATCGGTGTGTCGAACGGATACGACTCAGGAGGTCACACCGTGTTCATCGCCATTCTCGACTTCAGCACCACGGCCGCCGACCGGCCGGCCGCCCTCGCCCAGCTCGAGTCGGAGCGCGACGAGATCCGGGCCATGCCGGGCAACATCGCCTACCGCGTGTACGCCTCGCGCGACGACGAGACGGGTGTCGCCCTCGTCCACGAGTGGCAGGACGAGGCCTCGTTCGCCGCCTACCAGCAGTCCGAGGCGTTCGCGCGCTCCGGCGTGGCGGTGCGCCCGCTCATGACCGGCGCACCGCTCAGCCGCCGCTTCCGGGCCGAACTGGTCGAGACGGTCGCCTGAGCTTCTAGTCTTGAGCCGATGACCCGGCAGGCGTACAGCTTCGTGCGCACGTTCGCGCCGCAGCCCCCGCGCGAGCTGTGCGTGGACCGCCACTACCTGCTCTGTGCCTCCGCCGGTGCCCTCCGGCTGGAGGCGCAGGGCCAGGCGTGGCTGCTCCCGCCCGCCCGGGCGGCCCTCATCGAGGCCGGCCGGGCGATCACGGTCAGCATGCCGCAGGCCGCCACGACCGCCTCGGTCCTCTTCGACCCGGCCTTCGCCCCGCCGCCCCTGGCCCCGCTGACCGTCTTCGACCTCACGCCCCTGGCCCGGGCCCTGGTCGCCGAGTGCGGCGGGTGGGGCGAGAGCGAGGAGCCGCTGAACCCCTACGCCGAGGCGCTCTTCGCCGCCCTGGCCGCCGTCGCCTGGCGCCTGGCCGAGCACCCGAGCCCGGTCGTCGTCCCGGCCGGCCGCACCCCGCTGCTGCGCCGGGCCCTCGCGCTGACCGAGCGGCGCCTGGCCGAGCAGGTCCGCTTCGAGGACATCGCCGGCGAGATCGGCCTGGCCCCGCGCTCCCTGGCCCGCCGCTTCGAGGACGAGACCGGCCTGACCTGGCGCGCGGTCCTGCGCCGGATGCGGATCATGCGCGCGGTCGAGGAGCTCGCGGCCGGCGACATGCCGGTCACCAAGATCGCCTTCGCGGTCGGCTACACGTCGTTGTCGGCCTTCAACGCCGCGTTCCGCGAACTGACCGGTCGCTCCCCGACCGAGTACCGCGCCAGCTTCCGCCCCTGACCCCCGGCCGGCCCGGCTGGCGTGTCACGCGTCCAGTAGGGGCGCCACGTCCGGCCAGGCGATGCGGTGCTTGTGCGGGGTGCCGTTGAGGCGGGCGGGGTCGCCGGTCACGGGCACCGTCTCCACCTGGGTGCCGCCGCAGGCCCGGTAGAAGGCCTGGGCGGCGGTGTTCTGCTGCAGCACCCACAGGTACAGCGCGCCGGTGGTGGCGCCGGCGCGCACGGCCCCTGCCGCGTGGGCGAGCAGCCGGCGGCCGATGCCGCCCCGGCGGCGGTCGTGGGCCACGTGCAGGTTGTCGACCAGGCTGCCCCAGCGCGGGTCGCTGTCGAGCACCACGTGCACGAAGCCGGCCAGCCGGCCGTCCTGCTCGCCCAGCACGGTGGCGGTGCGGGCGGGGGTGGACAGGCGGGCCGACCACACGGCGCGCCGGTCCGTCTCCACGTCGCCGTCGAGGAACGCGTCGGCGTAGGCCCCGCGGTAGTGCCGGCGCCAGCTGTCGGCGTGCAGGGCGGCGACGCGCTCGGCGTCGTCCGGCCCGGCCGGGCGGAACTCGATCATCGGGGGAGTGCTCCTCGGGGCTTCAGCGGATGAGGACGGCGATCGCCATGACGAGCGTGGCAGCGCCGCAGGCGGCGCAGACCAGGGCCGCGAACCAGGCCGACCACGCCGTGTCGCCGACGCGGTCCTTGTAGGGAACCCGGTCGCGGGTGTTCTGCCGCCGGCGTCGCCGCTCCTCGGCGCGGCTGCGAGGCCGGGCGGCGATCAGCACCGCGGCGATGGCCCAGAACAGCAGCGTGCCGAGCAGCGGCATGACGACGGCGGTCATCAGTTGCCGGCGCTCTCGTAACGGTTCAGGCCGCGCTTGAAGATCCAGCTGCCGGCGACCAGGGAGTAGACGGCGACCAGCGGGGTGAGCAGGCCGACCCAGGCCTGGCCGTGGCCGAGCAGGAAGGTGACCGGGAAGAAGCTCACGAAGGCGAACGGCAGGGCGAAGCCCAGGGTCGCCTTCAGGGCCAGCGGGTACACCGAGATGGGGAAGCGGGCGAGGTCGCCGGCCTGGTGCACGGCCATGGCGAAGAGCGGGCCGGGGCTCTGCATCCAGAAGGAGGCGGCGTTGGTGGCCAGGTTGATGGCGACCTTGATGGCGATGGCGGACAGGACCACCACGATGCCCAGCAGGATGCGCGGCACGGACCAGACGGCGTCCACATGGGACAGTGCGGCGCCGAGCATCAGGCCGCCGGTCAGGATGTTGCCCAGGCCGTTGATGCCGATGTTGACGCTGCTGACCTGCAGGACGACGGGGTAGGGACGGACCAGCATGTAGTCGATGTCGGCCTGGTTGATCATCCAGGCCAGGCTCCACATGCCCTCGAAGAACAGCGAGCCGATGCCCTCGGCGATGGCGACCATGGCGAACATGGCCACCACGGCCCAGAAGGTCCAGCCGTTGATGGCCGGGACCTTGGCGAAGATGGCGGCGAGGAACGCCACGTTGACGACCTGCATCAGGATGGTGGCGCCCATCATGATCCAGAAGTCGCCCTCGTACTCCAGCAGCGCGCGTACGTGCGCGCCGAGCAGGCGGACGTACAGCCTCAGCGTGCGCATTCCTATCCCCCGTGTACGGTCAGCTGGCGCAGCGCGCGGCCGAAGAGCGCCCGGGCGCCGAACCAGAGCAGCAGCAGCCACCCCAGCTGGGCCGCGACCAGCAGCAGGGCGTGCCGGCCGGACGCATGGCCGACGAAGATGAGCGCGGGCGTGGACGTCAGGCCGGCGAACGGCGACCACTGCGCTGCGGTGGCGAGCCAGCCCGGGAAGTACGCCAGCGGGACGAGCGCCCCGGAGAGCAGGCCGGTGATCGCCTGGCGGGCCCACATGACGCCGACGAAGTTCTCGGTCCAGAAGCAGGCGAGCGTGCTGAGGTACACCATGATGAACTTCAACGGCACCAGCAGGACCATCGACGAGACGAACAGCGCGAGCTCGGGGCCGGCCGGAAGGTCGGGCGGGCCGCTGAAGGCGACGGAGACCGCGACCACGACGGCGATCACGGCGACCTCGATCCAGACGCCGCCGATCGTCTCCCACAGCCGGGCCCGCTGGTAGTCGACCGGCTTGACCAGGTCGAGCGCGACGAGCCCGGAGCGGATGCGGTGCGACATGCGGAAGTCGACGAAGGTGCCGACCAGCGCGCCGGAGGCGAAGGCGACGAGCAGGTAGCTGCGCATGTGCGGCCAGTCGAAGCCGCCGATCGGCCCGCCGCTGCCGCCGCCGAGCAGCACCCGCCACACCGCCAGCAGGGCGACGAGCTGGAACGCCACGCCGCCGAGGGACAGCAGGAAGCTGGCCCGGTAGGCGAGGGCGCTCAGGGCCGTGGCGCGGGCGTGTGCCCGGTAGGCGGCCCTCACAGCGCCTCCAGTTGGAGCTCACCGGAGTACACCCGGCGGATCACGTCCTCGATGGACGGCTCGTCGACGTGGAAGTCGACCAGGTTGGTGAGCGGGGCCAGGGCCGTCACCGCCTGGCCGGCCGTCATCGCGAAGCGGTCGAAGCGCACCGAGAACTGCGTCGGCGTCTCGCCCGCCTCGACCTGGGCGCCGGGCAGGGCCGCGCGGATGCCGTCCAGCGGCAGCGCGGTCTCGGTCTCCAGGTTGAGGATCCGCTCGCGGGCGAAGGCGTCCTTGACCGCCTCGAGGTCGCCGTCGAAGATGATCCGGCCCTCGTCGATGATGACCAGCCGCCGGCAGAAGCCCTCGATGTCGCCGAGGTCGTGGCTGGTCAGCATCACCGTCGTGCCCTCGTCGCGGACGGTGCGGAAGAACTCGCGGACCCGGTCCTTGACCGCGAGGTCCAGGCCGATGGTCGGCTCGTCCAGGTACACCACCGGCGGGGCGTGCAGCAGCGCCGCCGCGAGGTCGGCCCGCATACGCTGGCCCAGCGAGAGCTTGCGGCCCAGCACCGGCATGACGTCGCCGAGGCCGAGCACCTCGTCGAAGCGGGCCAGGCGCTTGCGGTAGGTGCCGTGGTCGATGCCGTAGATGTCGCGCAGGACCGCCAGGGACTCCGAGACCGGCAGGTCCCACCACAGCTGCGTGCGCTGGCCGAAGAGCACGCCGATGCGGTGCGCGACGGCCATCCGGTCCCGCCGCGGCGACAGCCCGTCGATGCGCACCTCGCCGGAGGTGGGCACCAGGATGCCGCTGAGCAGTTTCACGGTCGTGGACTTGCCGGCGCCGTTCGGCCCGACGTACGCCACCGCCTCGCCCGCCTCGATCGACAGGTCGACGTGGTCCACCGCCACCTTGTCGGTGAAGCGGCGCGAGAAGAGATGTTTGACGGCCCCCCGTAGGCCCGGATCCTTGTCGGGCCGACGGAAGACCTTGGTCAGCTGTCGTGCCTCAACGAGTGCCATCGGGCCGAGCCTCGCAGCCCCTGATCGATGGCCGCAACCTTATTTCTCGATCTGAACTAACGCTTGGGCGGTGAGCGCGTCGGCCAGCCGTTCGGCCGTCTCGGCGGTCAGCGGCTCGTGGGTGAGCATGATGCGGTACCACATCACGCCGTACGCCTGCTCGACGATCAGCCCGGGCTCGGCCACCCCCAGCCGCTCCAGCAGCCGCCGCAGCGCGTCCCGCCGCCGGGCGGTGAACTCGGCCAGCATCTCGCGGGCGGCCGGGTCGGTCTGGGCGAGGGCCATCGCGGTGGCGAGGAAGCCCCGCACGCGCTGCGCCCCGACGAACGAGCCGACCAGGAACGTCCGCAGGTCGCCGTCCTCGGTCACGTCGATACGGGCCCGCTCCAGCATGGCGTCGAGGACGACCGCGTGCTTGGACGGCCACCAGCGGTAGATCGTCTGTTTGCCCACGCCGGCCCGGGCCGCGATCGCGTCGACCGTGACCGGGCCGCCGCCGGGATCGGCGATGAGGGCCGCGGCGGCCTCGAGGATGTCCTCGCGGGCCGCCTCGTTGCGCCGGCGGCCGGTGTGTTCCCTGCGCATGTGACCAGCCTAACTTGTCGAGACTGGTGGTCTCGGTAATGATTGTCGAGAACGAGAGTCTCGACAACTGGAGCGCAGGATGTCTCAGCAGGTACTCGTCGCCGGCGGCACGTCCGGCATCGGCCTGGCCACGGCGGCCGCGTTCGCGGCGCGGGGCGCCGCGGTCACCGTCACCGGGCGCGACCGGGCGAAGATCGACAAGGCGGGCTTCCCCGGCGTCGTGGCCGACGCGGCCACCGAGGAGGGCGTGCGGGCGACCTTCGCCGGCGGCGCCACCTACGACCACCTCGTGATCGCGCTCAGCGGCGGCCTGGGCGCCGGCCCGCTCGCCGGCCTCGACCTCGGCCAGCTGCGGGCCGCCTTCGAGGCCAAGTTCTGGCCGCACGTGCGGCTACTGCAGGCCGCGCTGCCGTACCTGGCCCCCGACGCCTCGGTCACGCTCGTCACGGCCAGCTCGGCCCGGGCCGCGCTGCCGGGCACGTCGGGGCTGGCCGCGCTCAACGGCGCGCTGGAGGCGATGGTCGGCCCGCTCGCCGCGGAGCTCGCGCCGCGGCGGGTGAACGCGGTCTCGCCGGGCGTGATCGACACCCCGTGGTGGGACGGCTTCGCGGAGCAGGACCGCCGGGCGCTCTTCTCGGCGTACGGCGACGCGCTCCCGGCCGGCCGCGTCGGGCGCCCGGAGGAGGTCGCCGACGCGATCGTCGCCCTGGCCACCAACGGCTACATCACCGGGACCGTGCTCACCGTGGGCGGCGGCGTCCACCTGGCGGTTGGGCCCCGCGTCGGGGGGTAACCATCCACCATGGCAGCTAGGACACGACGAGGATCGCACGAGCTCGACGCCGCCGAGCGCAACTCGATGTCGGACAGCGCCTACGCGTTCCCGCGGGTGCGCAAGGAGCCGCTGAACGACGCCTCCCACGTCCGCAACGCGATCGCGCGCTTCGACCAGGTGCGCGACGTGTCGGACGAGGAACGCCGGGACGCCTTCCGGCGCATCAAGCGCGCGGCGGACCGCTACGGCGTCGAGGTGACCGCCTCGCGCTGGCAGGACCTGGGCAAGCCGTCGGCCGGCATGAGGTCCTCCGACAAGTCCAAGTCCAAGGCCCAGCTGTACGGCGAGGCCAAGCGACGCAACATCAAGGGCCGCTCGGCGATGACCAAGTCCGAGCTGGAGCGCGCCCTGAGCTCCTGAAACAGGTTCGGTGCGCCCGCCCCCCACGCCAGATGAGGGGCGGCCGCCGTGTCACGACCCGGGCCGAGCCTGGCAGTGCCGCGCCCCCCGGCGGCGGGGGTCTGGCCGACCCGGACTTAGCCGCCCTGGCCGACGAACTGACGGTTGTGGCAGACGGCACCTTTACCAGCCGCTTGCAACGGGTGCCGGGCTGGCCCCACGCCACGGGGTCCTGGCTTGGCCAACCCCGGAGGCCGGACCCGCGACCGCGATCAGGCGGAGGCGCGCAGGATCAGGTCCGGGTTGAAGATGATCGAGCGGGGGGAGCGGTGCGGCTCCCGGATGCGGGTCAGCAGCAGCTGGGCCATCTCGCCGGCCATCTCCTCGACCGGCTGGCGGACGGTGGACAGCGGGGGGTGGCACTCCAGGGCGACGGTGCTGTCGTCGAAGCCGATCACCGCGATGTCGTCCGGGACTCGGCGGCCCGCCTCCTGCAGCACCCGCAGGGCGCCGTCGGCCATGAGGTCGTTGGCCACGAAGACGCCGTCGACGGCGGGCAGCTCCCGCAGCAGGCGCGCGGCCGCGCGCTCGCCGCCGTTGCGGGTGAAGTCGCCCTCGACGTGGGAGGGCTCGAGGCCGCGGGCGCGGGCGGCCTCCTCGAAGGCGGCCAGGCGGTCCTGGGCGGCCGGCATGTCGAGCGGGCCGGTGATGGTGGCGATGCAGCGGCGGCCGAGCTCGGCCAGGCGGTCCACGGCCAGGCGGACGCCGGCGCGCTGGTCGACGTCGACGTAGCTGATGGTCACCGGGTGGCCGGGACGGCAGGACAGCACCACGGGGACGCCGAGCTCGACCAGCTGGGCCGGGAGCGGGTCGTCGACGTGGCTGGAGATCAGCAGGGCGCCGTCGACGTGGCCCTGCCTGAGGTACCGCAGCAGATGCGGCCGGGCGGGCGGATCGGCCAGGAAGATGACCAGGTGGATGCCGAGCGGGCGGAGCACCTCCTGCGCGCCGGCGGTGACCCGGCCCAGGAACGGGTCGGTGAACATGCGGGTCAGGAACGGCGTGGAGTAGCCGCGGTTCTCCGGCTCCGAGACCACCAGCGCGATGGAGTCGGTCCGCCGGGTGACCAGGGAGCGGGCGGCCAGGTTCGGCACGTACCCGGTCGCGGCGATGGCCCGCTCGACCGTCCGGCGAAGCTCGGGGTCGACGGTCTGCACGCCGTTGATGACCCGGGAGACCGTTGCGCGGGACACCCCGGCGTAGTTGGCGACCTGCTCGAGGGTGGGCGGTCGCGAGTCGCTGCCCGTCATGGATGCCACGGTAGATCGTGCCCCCGCGCGTTGAGGAGCCGCGGGTGGACGGAATCGATGTCACGTCCACCCGCGGCCAGTTTGGAGGGTCGGAACCTTACTTGTAGACGCGGACGTAGTCGACGTACATCCGCGCCGGGAACGGCGTGGAGGCGTCGATCGGGCCCGGGAAGTCACCGCCCACGGCCAGGTTGAGGATGATGTAGAACTGGTGGTCGTACACCCACGGGCCCCGGGTCGTCTCGACGGTGTTCTTGTCGGCCACGAGGATGACCTGGTTGTCGACGCGGAACGTCATGTGCTTGCTGTCCCACTCGACCGAGTACACGTGGTAGTCCAGCGACAGGTCGACGGTCGTGAGCTTCTGGCCGTAGCCGCCACCGCCGTTGTAGGCCGGGGCGTGCAGCGTGGAGTACACGTCCGTGGTGCTCTTGCCGAGGATCTCCATGATGTCGATCTCGCCGTTGTACGGCCACGGGCGGCCCTGCAGGAAGTCGGTGCCCATCATCCAGAAGGCGGGCCAGAGGCCGTTGCCCTTCGGGACCTTGATGCGCGCCTCGACCCGGCCGTACTCCGTCGAGAACTTGTTGCTGGTGTTGATGCGGCCCGAGGTGTAGTCCCGGCCGCCGGCGGTCTCCTTGCGCGCCTCGATGACCAGCGAGCCGTTCTGGATGCTGGTGTTGGCGAGGTTGCTGTAGTACTGGATCTCGCCGTTCTGGCCGGTGCCCGGGTCGATCGTCCACTTGGAGGTGTCGACGTTGGTGCCGGAGTTGAACTCGTCGCTCCAGACCAGGTTGGTGGCCGGGAAGATCGGGTCGGCCGGCTGGGCCGGGGGCTGGACCGGGTTGCCGCCGGTGCCGTACACCTTGAACTCCCACAGCGAGTAGCCGTAGCCGTTGGAGCGCTGGGTGCCGTACATCCGCACGTAGCGGCCGTTGCCGTCGACGTTCAGGGTCTCCTTGAAGCCCTTGCCCGTCGTGGTCGAGTAGATGTTGGTCCAGTTGGTGGTGTCGTTGGAGGTCTGGATCTGGTACGCCACGGCGTAGGCCGGGTCCCACTGCAGGATCACCTGGGTGATGTGGGCCTGGGCGCCGAGGTCGACGTAGATCCAGCCCGGGTCGACCCAGCCGTTCGTCGGGCTGGTCGCCCAGCGGCTCGCCGGGTCGTTGTCGAACGCCTTGTCGGGCGTGCACGGGTTGCAGTTGGCGTCGTTCTGCGACGTCGAGGCGACGGCCGGCTTGTTGTAGGACAGCAGCACGGCGTTGCCCGAGTTGGTGGGCGTGGTGCTCGGGCTGGTCGGGACGTCGTTGGTGGTAGACGGCGCGCCGTTGACCCGCACCTGGAACTCCCACAGCGAGTAGCCGTACTGGGTGGCCCGGGCGGTGCCGTACATCCGCACGTAGCGCCCGCTGCCGGTCACGCTCAGGTTCTGCGTGCCGCCGGTGCCCGAGGTGGTGCTGTACACCTGCGTCCAGTTGGTGCCGTCGTTGGACGTCTGGATCTGGAACGCGGTCGCGTAGGCCGTCTCCCAGATCAGCGTCACGCCGCAGATCTGCTGGACCGAGCCCAGGTCCACCTGCAGCCACTGCGGGTCGCTGGCCGCGCTGGACCAGCGGGTGCCGTTGTTGCCGTCGACCGCGGACGAGGCCGGGGTGCCCGCGTTCTCGGTCGAGGAGGCGGTGGCCGTCTTGGCCTGGGCGGCGTTGGCGGTGCCGCAGCTGCCGGGCGTGGTCGGCGAGCCGCCGTACACCTGGAACTCCCACAGCGAGATGCCGTACTGCGTGCTCTTGGCCGTGGCGTTGAGCCGCACGTAGCGGCCGGTGCCCGACACGGTCAGGCTCACGTTGCCGCCGGCGCCCGTGGTGGTCGAGTAGATGCTGGTCCAGTTGGTGGCGTCGTTGGAGGTCTGGATGGTGAACGCGGTCGCGTAGGCCGCCTCCCAGTTCAGCGCGACCCGGGTGATCTGCTGTGCGGAGCCGAGGTCGACCTGCAGCCACTGCGGCACCGAGAAGGCGCTGGACCAGCGGGTGCCGGCGTCGCCGTCGGTGGCGCTGGTGGCCGGGGTGGCGGCGCTCTCGGCCGACGAGGCGGTCGTCGGCTTGCCCTGCGACAGCAGGGTCTCGGCGGCGTTGGCGCGGGTCACGACCACGACGATGTAGGCGCACAGCATGGCGGCCACCGCGAGCGCGATGACGCCGTAGCGCAGTGTCCGATTACTCGCCGGGGATCTGCCGGATCGATGGCCGGGGGCGGAGACCGACCAGTCCATGGATGACTCCTTCGTGGCGGGGGTGTTACGGCGGTGTGAGAGAGCGCTCTCTCAAAAAGCCACAATGAGCCCTCGGTCTAGCCGTGTCAATGGTATGGAATAAATGGGAGAGCGCTCTCCAAGGCCGGGGAGCGCTCTCCGTAACAGGTTACGAGCAGGTGAGTGAGGGCACCGGGTTGGCGCCCGAGTAGGACGCCTGGAAGCCGAAGGTCGTCGATCCACCCGGGGGAATGCTGCCGTTGTACGACAGGTTCTTCGCCGTTTCCGAGGAGCCCGACTGGGTCACCGTGGCGTTCCACGAGTTCGTGATGCGCTGGTTGCCGGAGAACGTCCAGCCGACGGTCCACGCGCTCAGCGCCGCGGTGCCCGTGTTGGTCACCTTGACGTCGGCGGTGAACCCGTTGCCCCAGTCGTTCTTGGTGTACGTCACCGAGCACTTACCCGAGCCGCCGCCGCCCGGGCTCGACGGGGACGTGGACACCGGCGGGGTCGACACCGGCGGCTGCCCGTCGGTGGTCACGCTGAAGGTGTTCACGGCCAGGCCCTGCCCGCCGGTCCAGGGCTCGAAGCCGGCCTGGATGCTGGTGAGGTACCAGCTGGTCTGCGCGTAACCGCGGGACACCGCGTCGTTGAAGAACGAGGCCGGGGCGAAACTCGCCGACCCCGCGCCCGGGTTGCGCACGTAGGACACCACGTTCCAGCCGATGTTGCCCTCCCAGACGTCCCAGGTGGCCCCGGCGATGTTCGCCGTGCCGACCTTGGACCCGACCGGCTGCGGCGCCCCGGCGTGGTTGACCCACACCATGATCTCCGCCCCGGTGTTCTGCCCGTCGGTGCGCGCCGTCGGGTCGAACCAGATGTCGTACGCCGCGTCCCACTGCCCCGAGCCGGGGAAGCTCATGCTCACCGAGGTCTGGATCCCGGCGAAGCGCGAGTCGCTGACCCGCAGCGGCAGGATGCTGCCGGTGCTGCAGTTGGCGTAGTGGCAGCCGTAGTAGACCGCCGGGTAGGAGGCCGGCGCGCCGTTGGTCGGCACGTTGTGGTTGGCCTGCGAGATGCTGAATCCGGTACTGGTCACGTTGATGCACTGCGGCTGGTCGGTGCCCCAGACGTTGTTCATCACGACGTACCGTCCGCCCTGGATGGTCGTCGAACCGTACTTCTCGCAGATCGTGGTGTCGGCCTGCGCCGCGCCGCTCGTGAGCACGACCGCCACGCCGGCCGCGACCAGCAGCCCCGCCGCGACCACCGCGGCCCTGACTTTTCCTCGCATAGGACTGTCTCCCTTCCATTGAGCACCATGAGTGCTGCATGGAAGGGGGGTCTTCTGTGGTGCCGTTTTGGTGGTATTTGCGGGGCATGATCCCGGAAACTTCCACGCCCGGGAGCCCATCGACACCCGGTTTTGAATTCGTACGGCAGGGGCAAACCGTGGATGTCAGCAACGCAGCACCCGCAGAGGGCAGCACCCAGGAGGCACCCAGTGACCGTCGCCGGCATCATCTCCGCGATCGTGGTCGGGCTCATCATCGGCGCGCTCGGACGGCTCGTCGTGCCCGGCAAGCAGAACATCCCGATCTGGCTCACCATCGTCATCGGCATCGTCGCCGCGATCATCGGCACCGCGATCGCCCGCGCGATCGGCGTCGCGGACACGCCCGGCGTCGACTGGACCGAGATCGTCATCCAGGTCGTCCTCGCCGCACTCGGTGTCTGGGCGGTCGCCGGGTTCTACAGCCGTCGATCGATCTGAGCCGACGGAAGTTTCCGAACCGCATGACAGGGGCGCCCCGGGTGGGCGCCCTTTGTACATGTCCCGGTCCTAGCGTGCCGGGTCATGGCCAACGTCGATCGTCGTACATTTCTGCAGATGGCGGCGGCCGCCGCCGTCCCGCTCCCGTTCGAGCAGGCGCTGTCGATCCCCGCGCACGACCGCCACGGCTCGATCGAGGACGTCGAACACGTCATCTTTCTGATGCAGGAGAACCGCTCGTTCGACCACTACTTCGGCGCGCTGCGCGGCGTGCGCGGCTACGCCGACCCGCACCCGGCGAGGCACCCCGACGGGCGCAGCGTGTTCCACCAGCCCGACGGCGACGGCGAGGTGCTGCCCTTCCGCCCCGAGGTGCGCGACATGGGCAAGACGTTCCTGCCCGACCCGCCGCACGGCTGGAACGACACCCACGCGGCCTGGAACGGCGGGCGGCACGACCGGTGGGTGCCGAACAAGGGCGTCACCACGATGACCCACCACGTCCGCAAGGACCTGCCGTACCAGTACGCCCTGGCCGACGCGTTCACGATCTGCGACAACTACCACTGCTCGCTGCTCGGGCCGACCGACCCAAACCGGTACCACATGTGGACCGGCTGGGTGGGCAACGACGGCAAGGGCGGCGGGCCGGTGATCACCAACGCCGAGGCCGGGTACGACTGGTCGACGTACCCCGAGCGGCTGGAGCGGGCCGGCGTCTCCTGGAAGGTGTACCAGGACGTCGGCCTCGGCCTGACCGCCGAGGGCTACTGGGGCTGGACCAGCGACCCGTTCATCGGCAACTATGGCGACAACTCGCTGCTGTACTTCCACCAGTACCAGAACGCCGCCCCCGGCACCCCGCTGGCCAAGGCCAAGCTCGGCACCGAGGTCAACAAGCAGGACCGCAGCCCCGACGCCCTGCTGGCCGACTTCCGGGCCGACGTCGAGGCCGGCCGGCTCCCGCAGGTGAGCTGGATCGTCGCCCCGGAGGCCTACACCGAGCACCCGAACTGGGAGCCCGACTACGGCACCTGGTACGTCTCGCAGGTCATCGACATCCTCGCCGCCCACCCTGAGGTGTGGAGCAAGATGGCCCTGTTCGTCACGTACGACGAGGAAGGCGGCTTCTTCGACCACCTCGTGCCGCCGACCCCGCCCGCGAGCCGGGCCGAGGGCCTGTCCACGGTCCCGGTGACGAACGAGATCTACCCCGGCTCGGCCGACCACCCGGCCGGCCCCTACGGCCTCGGCGTGCGGGTGCCGATGGTCATCGTGTCGCCGTGGACCCGCGGCGGCTGGGTCAACTCGGAGCTGTTCGACCACACGTCGCTCATCCGGTTCCTGGAGCGCCGCTTCGGCAAGGGCAACCCGGACCTCGTCGAGGCCAACATCACCCCGTGGCGGCGGGCCGTGACCGGCGACCTCACGTCGGCGTTCGACTTCCGGACCCCCAACGCCTCGGTCCGCGCCGACCTGCCGGGCACCGGCGATCTCAAGCCGGACGATCTCACCCGCCGGCCCGACCAGGTGCCCGTGCCGCCCGCCGACGGCAAGCTCCCGGCCCAGGAGCGCGGGGTCCGGCCGGCGCGGGCGCTGCCGTACACCCTCCAGGTCGACGGCCGCCCCTCGGCCGGCGCGTTCGCGCTGGACTTCCGCAACGCCGGCGCGGCGACGGGCGTCTTCCAGGTCCGATCGAGCGACCCGGCCCAGGCCCCGCGCAGCTACACCGTGGAGCCGGCCAAGCAGGTCACCGACGTGTGGCCGGCCGATGCGGGCTTCGACCTGACGGTGCACGGCCCGAACGGCTTCTACCGCCGCTTCGCCGCGGGCCGCCAGCACCCGGGCGTGGTCGCGCAGGCCCGCTACGACGCCCGCCGCCTGACCCTGACGCTGGAGGTGGGCAACCGCGGGGCCAAGCGGGTGGACCTCATGCTCGCCGATCGCTACACCGGCCACCGCTCCCGGCTCACCCTGCGCCCCGGCGAGACGAAGGCCGAGGCGTTCGTCCTGTCGAGGAGCCGGGGATGGTACGGCGTCACGCTGACCCTCCAGGGCGACGACCACTTCGCGGTGGAGTACGCCGGGCACCTCGAGAACGGCGAGCCCTCGATCAGCGACCCCCTGATGGGCGGACTTGTGTAGGCGCAGACACCGACGGG